>CALFBW010000296.1 GCA_937951415.1 uncultured Chitinophagales bacterium
TTTTCCATCTTTATTAATATCACCTATGGCGATTTTGGGGCCATCTTTCGACAACTTATGCGGTAACAAAATTTCTCTTTCAAAATCATCGAAGGCATTTTCTTCATGTCGAAAAACAGCTTGACTAGCACCTGTGTGATCGACCAATAAAGGTTGCGGTTTTGCTTTTGTTTCTAAGTCCATTTGCAAATCGGATGCCTTAATTACTAGAGCCTTATCTGTACTAATATTTTTACCAGACCAAGAACGACCATCTGTCAAGTCGACTCGAATCTCGTCTACTTTATTAGCGCCATCAAGTCCGAAGAAAGCCGCAGCTTCCGAAGCTGACTTGTAGGCACGAATTGATTGCAGATTCTTGTACTGCTCTTTTCCGTTTTGATTTATTCGAATTTTTGCCCCTAGCCCGTTTTTATTTTTATTGTCTAATTCGAATTTAATTTTCAAGTGATTCTGATTCGGATTTTCGTAAATAATCGCTGAATTACCAGAATTACTAATTACTATGTCAGGATCTCCATCTAGATCAAAATCTGCCACGGCTGCACCATGAGAAAAGCCTTTAAAATCGAATCCATATTCGCTACTTAAATTATCAAAACCTAAAGCTCTATTGTTTTGAAATAAATAATTGGGCAATTTCTCACTTGGCAAATCTTTAGACAATTCGTAGAGCTCTTTCCTAGAAGCTCCCTGCTCTTTTGCTGCAGTAACACCGTCAAGGAAATCGCTGTTTCTAATATCTTGCAAAATTCCATTGGTAATCATCAAATCTTGCCAACCATCTCCATCTATGTCTTCCAACAAAGCAGACCAAGACCAATCGGTTTGCGACATTCCTGCCAATTCTCCTACTTCGCTAAAAAATCCTGTCCCTTGATTGAGTTGAAGGGTATTCGACATAAACTGATATTGATATCCGCGCTCTACCATTTCCCAAAAACGTTTATTACTCATAGAGCGCATATTTGTTTTTGAGCGATAGTGGTCGCTGGCTTGCATATCTAAGACTACCAGATCCATCATTCCATCGTTGTTAATATCACCGGCATCACAACCCATGGAATAGAAAGACATGTGCTTCATTTTTCGACTTACTTCGTTACTAAAGCTGCCATTTTTATTGTTTAAATAAAGACAATCTGCGCCTTCGTAATCGTTCGCCAAATAAATGTCGGGGTAGCCATCATCGTTAAAATCGGCAATACTTACACCGAGTGTATAGGCCCATAAGACAAGTCCAGCAGCTTCAGTAACATCGGTAAATTTTCCATTACCATCGTTACGGAATAATTTGTCACTTAGATCCATTCCTCCTCGCTGCTTCAGGTATTTCTGCTTTTGATCTGAGTTACTAGAAAGTGTGTTCGCCAAAAACAAATCGAGATCACCATCCAAATCGTAATCAATAGGAGCAAGTTGCGTGGAATGTCCTGAATTGTCTAGGCCATATTGTTTGGCAGATTCCTTGAAGGTCATATCGCCTTGATTGATCCACAGCCGATTTTTGCGTTCTTCGCCACCATCTGCATCCATTTTCCAATGGGTTCGACAAACGTAAATATCTTGCCAGCCATCGTTGTTGAAATCGAAAAAGGAAACACCCGTTGACCAACGGCCTTCCTCTTCAATTCCCGCTTTTGTACTGATGTTCTCAAACTTGAAATCTCCTTTGTTCAAATACAGTTGATCTGCCTTTTGATTTCCTGCAAAAAAGATATCGGGTAGGCCGTCGTTATTGATGTCGCCAACGGCCACTCCTCCTCCGTTGTAAATCTCTTCCCATTCGAGGAAGTTGAATTGCTCATCTGGCACAACGGCATTATCGAAATCGATGCCTGTGCGATTAGAATCGTGCGCAATGAGGGCCTTGCCTGAAGCTTTTGCCTTTGCTAAGGGTTCCGCATCATTACTTACTGGCTCAGAAGAACTGTTTTGCTCCGTTTCTTGGCAAGAAAAGCAGGTACAAAACAGCAGCAAAAGGAGAAAGCGTTTCATTCGACTAAGATACTTATTCGGCTGCTTTTGATCTTGTCAGCACTGCAATACAGGCTACATCTAGGGGAATTCGGCGAACTAGCACCTTCATCTGTTAAAAAAACCTTTAATACAGGGAATCAGGAACTGCAAAAGGGAATTCGATGGTTTATCTTGTACATAACAAAGTCACACAAATGGATTTCATTCCTATCATCATTGCGATTCTAGCAATTCGAAGCGTAGCAAAACATTGGATCAATAAAAGAGCGGAACAACGCTTGCTTGGTTATCGTTCGACAGCACCAAAGCGAAAAGAAGTACGACAGCTGCTAGAAACCAACCGGCAATTGCAAGAGCGCGTAGAAAATTTGGAGTATATCATTACGAGTATGGACAAGGAGATTATTGAAGTGGCGGGTCGTAAGAACAGTGCTTATCCGAGTGCAAAGGAGGTCGCTGATTTGAAGCGAATGATGCAAGAACTCCAAGAAAGTGCTTAACTTAAAGCATAGCTAATCTCTCTCTACTATGGATCCAATTCTTATTCCAATTCTAGCCATCCTCACTGGAGCATTTGCCATTGGTGCAGGTACTTACCGAAAAATGCAACAAGACAAGTTAAAGTCTGGTGCTTCAATTCCACCTGAATTGTTACGACAGCTCCAAGACTTACCAGCATTAAAAAGGGAAAATAAACAGTTGAAAGAACGACTGGAAAACGTAGAATATATTGTTACGAGTATTGACAAAGAGATACTTCAATTGCATGCAAAAAAAAGCAGTTCGACTGCAGATGAATTGGCTGCTTTGCGCAAGGAATTGGAGGCTTAGATTTCTTTGTTTACTCGAATCAGACAACAATAAAAACCTAATTTGCCTTGGCGAAATTAGAGGATTATTCCCTTTTATTTTATTATCCATTTTACTTATTTCTTGTGAAAGCAATAGCAAGATAGACTTAGCATTTGACAAAGAGGGTTTTATTCAAGTAAAGCAGCCTTTTGGAATCCATAGAAAGCCCCTTCCTCTTTTCTATAGTCCTACTTCGTCTTCTGGAATCGTTTTCGAACTAAAGAACAACACCAATATTTATTCTTTGACTGATGGTAATATTGTTTCTATTTGCTCTGATTGCAGGCGCGGAAAAGGCAATCACATCACGATTGAACACGGCGATGGAAGTATAATAAGTTATTACCACTTAAGCGAAGTTTTCCTAAATAGAGGAATGCGAATATCCCAGGGGCAAGAAATAGGCATTTCGGGATCGAGTGGTTGTATTTCTTGGAATGGCTTAGGAATTTCTGTGAAAAAGGATGGGGAGCTTGTAGATCCTGAAGATTATTTTTCCTACTAATTTTCACGGAATTGCATTAATCGCTTTTTATTACTTGAATGCAGGTGATAAATAAAAGGGCGACCTCAAAATAAGACCGCCCATTCATTTATTATTCACTAATTATTCATTAATTATTCCTTAACTGAAGTACTAGCTCTGGCTTGGAACTATTGGCTTCACCTTGGTTTTCTTATTGCTTTTTTCCAAGCCTTTAAAAAATTTTTTGATAGCTCGAAATGCACTTCTATCAAAAATAGAATACATAACGGGAACAATAATTAA
>CALFBW010000297.1 GCA_937951415.1 uncultured Chitinophagales bacterium
GGAGGCTTTGAGTTGTTGCTAGAAGGCGAGGAGCATTTTAAAAATAAAATGGGCTTCTTAAACGAATTGCTTCAGCCCGTTTTTGGCAAGCCGATTTACGAAAACGCTGATCCTCAAATCAAGGAATTTGGCTTCAATAATAAACGCGTTCGACATTTATTACTAAACAATGTTGAAGGTCAAATTGATACTGGGAAGATGATGGCTTCGCTCTTGGCCTATGTGCAAGAAAAGGGTGTCACGGTTTTAGGAGGAGCAGCGGTAAACGGCTGGGAGGTCAAAGGAGACAAGGTATCCATTGAATTGCAGGAGGGAGCAGGAACTTCCGATTGGCGATTTGAAGCCAGTCAGTTAGCGGTTTGTACCAACGGATTCTCCAAGCAGTTCTTTCCCGATATCGACTTGGAGCCCGGTCGCGGACAAGTGATCATCACGAAGCCGATTGAAGATTTGCCCTTCAAAGGTGTTTTTCACTACGATGGTGGTTATTACTACTTCAGAAACTACGGGCAGCGTGTGATCTTTGGCGGAGGAAGAAACCTCGATTTTGCTGCGGAAGCTACCACCGAAATGGCGAATACGGATTTGGTAATAAATAAATTAAAGTCGGAGCTCAAGGAGCTAATTCTCCCTAATCATCCCTTTGAAATTGAGCATCAATGGGCAGGAATAATGGCTTTTGGTGAAAATAAGAAGCCGCTATTGAGGCAGCAATCGGAGCGCGTTTTCCTAGGAATGCGCCTAGGAGGAATGGGCGTAGCAATTGGCAGCCGAATGGGTGATCGACTGGCGGAAATGATGGCTTGACAGTCTGGCCAAGCCGCACTTTGTTCGGGTCGAACTATAAAACGGCGATGCCGCTAGCTTGATAGATAAGTCAAGCCCTGCTTACTTCGCAATCGGGGTTCCCTGCTGCGGATTGATACTGAAATACTGCATCAAACCTTTGATTCCCTGAGGAGTGATTTTTTGATAATAGGTATTTCCTTCTACCCGTACGCGTACATGCTGACAAGCTTCGTCTAGTACAAAGTCAACTTCCATTTTAATGCTCTCGTCATTGCCTCTAAACACAGCACCGCCGTCGTATTTGCACTTTTGTTTTTCGAAACGCTCTGGCGAAATGTAGAAGTAGAAATTGCGTACCGCCTGATCTCCTTCGGCCTCAGTGCTAAAAGTGTAACCCTCTTTGTAAAAGACGTACTCAATCTTGTAGCATTGCGTCAAGACTTTCTCCAAAATCGGGTGCAAGCCATTGTCTACACCAAGGTTCTTTTTGGCGGGCTTTACGGCACTTTGGGTCTGTTTAGCAGGTGCTTCAGATTTCTCTGAATTGGCGCCGCATGCACTCAAAAGAGCGATTAAAGTGAAAGCGAAAATATAGTAGGCAGTTCTCATGGTATCTGTTCCTTTAAAGCATAAAATTACAAAACAAGCAGGATTGCCTACATGTTTCTGCGGTATTGTCCACCTACCTCGTACAAGGCCTGTGTTATCTGTCCCAAGGAACAGTGTTTCGAAACCTCCATTAAGGCTTCAAAGATGTTGCCATTCGAGATGGCTACCTTTTGCAAGTCCTTCAATTTGTCAGCAGCAATGTCTTTGCTTCGATCGTGTAAAGCCCGCAAAGTTTTAATTTGATTTTCTTTTTCTTCTTCCGTTGCACGAATCACCTCATCGGGAATAATTGTTGGAGATCCCTTTGAAGACAAGAAAGTATTCACCCCAATAATAGGATATTCACCGGTGTGTTTTAGGGTTTCGTAATACATAGACTCTTCTTGAATCTTACCTCTTTGGTACATGGTTTCCATAGCGCCCAAAACGCCGCCTCGTTCAGTAATGCGATCAAACTCTGTTAAAACCGCTTCTTCTACCAAGTCGGTTAATTCTTCAATAATAAAAGAACCCTGTAAAGTGTTTTGATTTTTATTTAAACCTAATTCCTTGTTAATGATCAATTGAATAGCCACCGCTCTTCGCACAGAATCTTCTGTAGGCGTAGTAATGGCTTCGTCGTAAGCATTGGTGTGCAAGCTGTTGCAGTTGTCGTAAATGGCATACAAGGCTTGCAAAGTTGTGCGAATGTCGTTGAAGTCAATCTCCTGGGCATGCAAAGATCGACCAGAAGTTTGAATGTGGTACTTTAGTTTCTGCGAACGAGCATTTCCTTTGTATTTTAATTTCATCGCCTTTGCCCATATTCTTCGAGCAACGCGACCAATGACCGCATATTCTGGATCAATTCCATTAGAGAAAAAGAAAGATAAATTAGGAGCAAAATCATCAATGTGCATTCCGCGCGATAAATAATACTCTACATAAGTAAAGCCATTAGATAGGGTGAAAGCGAGTTGTGTAATTGGATTTGCACCCGCCTCGGCAATGTGGTATCCTGAAATAGAAACAGAATAAAAGTTTCGGACTTTTTTATTAATAAAATACTCCTGCATATCACCCATTAATTTGAGTGAAAACTCCGTAGAGAAAATACAAGTATTTTGTGCTTGGTCTTCCTTTAATATATCGGCTTGTACCGTTCCACGAACGGCTGTTAGTGTTTTTTCTTTTATTTCAGAATAAATGTTGGCTGGCAATACTTGATCGCCCGTCAGTCCCAATAATCGAAGCCCTAAACCGTCGTTTCCTTGGGGGATTTCTTCGTAATATTCAGGGCGATTTTGGGAGCGGTAAATAGCTTTTATTTTTGTCTTGGCTTCTTCTTCTAGATTATTTTCTTTAATGTACTTTTCGCATTGCTGATCAATAGCGGCATTCATGAAAAAGGCGGTGATAATGGCGGCAGGACCATTGATGGTCATAGAAACGGAAGTTGTTTTGGCGGCGAGGTCAAAACCCGAATATAATTTCTTCGCATCGTCTAGACAACATACCGAAACACCCGAATTTCCTACTTTTCCATAAATGTCTGGGCGATAATCAGGGTCTTCCCCGTAAAGTGTTACAGAATCAAAAGCCGTTGAAAGTCTTTTGGCTGCTTGCCCCAATGATAAATAGTGGAAGCGTTTATTTGTTCGTTCTGGTCCGCCTTCTCCAGCAAACATTCTTGTAGGATCTTCGTTTTCTCTTTTAAACGGAAAAACACCTGCTGTAAACGGAAATTCTCCTGGGACGTTTTCTTGTAGCAACCATTTTAAAATATCGGCCTTTCCTGTGTATTTAGGTAGCGCGATTTTTGGAATTTTTAAATGGCTAAGCGAAGGAGAGTAAGTTTGAATTTCAATGGCTTTATTTCGCACTTGAAAAGTAAAAATGTCATTTTTATAGGCCGCTACTTTTTCGGGCCATAATTCCAATAAGCGTCTATTTTCGCCGCTAAATTTTAATTGTAATTCGTCGTGTAATTTTTTGAGGCCTTCGATGAGATTCTCTTTGCCCTCTGCTAATAAAATACTCTGCTCCAGTGCGTCAATCTGCTGAGCTAATTTTGCTTGTTCGTTTACCCACTCATCATAGGTGCGATTGCTTTCTGATATTTCTGATAAATAGCGAACTCGTCTAGGAGGAATAATGAAAACCTTTTCCGACATCTCATTGGAAGCTTCGTAGTTCGAAGCTAAATCGTAGCCCGTTTTCTCTTTTATTTTTATTATAATATTTCTGTAAAGCTGATTAATTCCTGGATCATTAAACTGCGAAGCGATACTTCCCACTACTGGCAAATCTTCCATCTTCGTGTCCCATAATTGATGGTTGCGCATGTATTGTTTTCGTACGTCTCGCAAAGCATCTTGTGCGCCTCTTTTGTCGAATTTATTCAATGCAATAACATCGGCGAAATCGAGCATGTCAATCTTTTCCAATTGCGTAGCTGCTCCATACTCGGGAGTCATGACGTAGAGAGAAACATCACTGTGCTCAATGATTTCCGTATCCGATTGACCAATTCCGGAAGTCTCCAAAATGATCAAATCGAAATTGGCGGCTTTCAAAATTTGCAGTGCTTCATCTACGTACTGTGAGAGGGCTAGATTGGATTGACGTGTAGCCAATGAGCGCATGAAAACCCGTGGATGATCTATGGCATTCATTCGAATTCGATCGCCTAAAAGCGCGCCTCCCGTTTTACGTTTCGATGGATCAACCGAGACAATTGCAATGTGCTTTTCTTCCTTTTCAAAATCGTGTAGGAAACGGCGAACTAGTTCATCTACCACCGAAGATTTTCCAGAACCTCCTGTTCCCGTGATCCCCAAAATAGGCGTTGTAGATTTTGCGGAGAGATCGTGTACTTTTTGGAGTTCATCCGCATTCTCTTCTGGGTAGTTTTCGGCTGCACTAATCAAGCGAGCAATTCCCGCATGGTCATCGGGGGTAAGCTGCGTCGCAGGCGTTTTCGTTTGTTCTCCAACGGGAAAGTCGCACTGCTCCATCAAATTGTTGATCATACCTTGGAGTCCCATTTTCCGACCATCGTCTGGGGAATAAATACGAGCAATCCCGTAAGCATGTAAATCCTTGATTTCTTCGGGAAGGATGGTTCCACCACCACCTCCGAAGATCTTTACATGACCTGCACCCTTTTCTTTGAGCAAGTCATACATGTACTTAAAATACTCATTATGACCTCCTTGGTAAGAAGTAATGGCCACAGCTTGAACATCTTCTTGTACAGCGGCATTTACGATTTCACCCACACTGCGATTGTGGCCGAGGTGAATGATTTCCGCACCACTCGACTGAAGAATTCGTCGCATGATGTTGATGGCAGCATCGTGTCCGTCAAAAAGCGAAGCCGCTGTTACGATTCGGATCTTGTGCTGGGCTTGGTAGGCTTTGATTTTTTCCACGTGGTAAAAATATGGTCTTTGTGACTGGCGTTGGCTTTCTTAAGCCAAGTTATGATTTATTGCGAAAGACATATCGAAAAGGAATACTCAAGATCAGTGCCGTCATACAGGGTATCCATACATATTTGAACTCGCTAATGAGTACCCGTTTTCCCCATTCTCCAAAGAAATCTGACATTTGAATGGGTGAAACCTTGATGAAACGCCAAGGAAGAAAATGACGACTGTTATCGAAAGGAGCATAGATCGCGACGCCTTTTCCTCCAGTGGTCATGGCATCGAGAACGGCGTGAGAAACAGTAGACAAGAAAAAGAAGGACAACAAGAAGATGCCTAAATGGCTGGTCCAAGCTACCTTTCGATAGAAAATCCCTTTTATTACTAAAGCTGTTAAAGCGGCAAAAGCGATGGAATGCGTGATGCCTCGATGGCCGAACATGTGCTCGTAAGGAATGCCTAGCTTGAAAGAAACAACGTCTAGGTCGGGCATGGCGGCGCAGAACATGCCTAAGCACAGTGTTTTCCAGCCCAATGAGTGTCCAGGAAGGAGTTTGCCAATGGTGAAAGCCGTAAATGCATGGGTAAAAGCTGAAGCCATAGTGTGTGTATGCTGGAAATAAAGAGTAATCGCTTCAATTACACGATTTTCTGTTCCTCTAACGTTTTGTTAAGCACTTTCATTTATTAGCGAAAAATAAATGAAAGCTCTTTAATCAATCGTGGATATAGAAGGTCAAAGCTGTGCGCCTTATTTTTGCGTTGGGAAAATTCGAATCATGAAGAAACTACTACTTATTGTCATGGCTTTTGTGGGAACTGTAAATGCAGATGCTCAAGTCATCACGGGAGAATTTAGTGATAATACGGTCGCTGGAAAGATGCTTTATTTGGAGGCAGTTTCTGGCCGTCGTACAACGATGGTAGATAGTACCAAGATTGACCAAAGTTTAGAGTTTCGTTTCAATTCGACTAGAAGGGAAACGGGCGTGTATCGTTTGTCTTTTGATCGAAAGCATCAGCTAGATATCATTAGTAATGCTACGGAAGACATAGTTCAATTGGACTTTGAAGGGATGGATTTGCTGGAAGGCTTGTCGGTGATTCAATCGGAAGAGAATCGTGCTTTTGGAGAATTCAACTACTTGCGGGAAGAAATGGCGAAGAAAAAGCGTGAAATAAATGCCGAACGAAAGAAAGTCCCGAAAAATAATAAGGCGCAGCGCGAACTCCTAAGTGTTCGAAAAGATGTGTTGGACAAGCAGTTTGGAAAGAATACGCAGCCCTTGATGGAGGCTTACCCCAATACCTACTTCGCACGTTTAGCAAAGTGTTACCAGTTTCCTGATTATGAAGCCTATCAAGCTTCGGGAGCAAAGAAGACTTATCCATCAGAAAAGGCCTTCTTGACCGATCGCTTTTTTGATACGGTAGATTTTACCGACATAGGTTTGACAAAGTCTACGGTGTACAAGGACCGTATTTATAAGTACCTAGTGCGCTATACGCAGTACAATGAGCCGGGCTTGATTCGCAGTGTTGATAAAATCATGGGCTTAGCAGAAGGTCATGATAGCACCAAGGAGCACATCTTGAATTATTTTCTGGATCACTTTAATGCGAATGGCCCAAAATTGATGTTGCAGTTTGTTTTGGAGAACTATCTCTTGGATGAGTCTTGTTCGGAAATGGATGTAGAGGAACGTTATCGAATGATGGCGGGAGAGTATCAAAACTTGCTGCCCGGAAATAAGGCTCCTAATCTTCAAATAGCGGATGATCAAGGTGGAATGCTCGACATAGCAAAAGTGGCCGCAGGGCAAAAAGGGACTTTGTTGTTTTTCTGGTCTTCTCACTGTCACTATTGTGAGCAGGCAATGCCGTCTGTAAAGAAGCTCTATGAGCAATACAAAGCGAAAGGTTTGGAAATTGTAGGTGTAAGTTTAGATACCAATGAGCAAGCGTGGAAAGCGGGTATTGCAAAAAATACATTGACTTGGAAACAAGCGTCGGAATTAAAAGGCTACAAATCTCAAATAGCTTTAGACTACCGTATACATAAAACACCCTATTTTTATTTATTAGACTCAGACATGCAAATTGTAGGCAAGCCCAATGGAATTACTGCATTGGAGAATGCCTTAATGAACATGCTTCCTTAATTTGTCTGCTAAGTTGTTTTTGGAAGTTCCTGCTGTCAGCAATTGGGCTATACCATGTTTATGAGCGATTAGAATGCTTTACTGAGGGCTGTTCATTGTAACTTGTTGTTAACAAGAACAATAAACCATGCTTACTTGATTCGGCTTTGCATTATTCTGCTCTTTTTTGTGTTTCAGTGTTTCTCGCTGCTTGCACAAGACTTGCCCGAAAATGTAGTAGCTAATGAGCAATTAATCTCGGCGGGTTCCTTCATTATTCCGCTGGATAACGAAAAGCAGTCTACCGCACTTTTTGATGATGAATACAATGTCAATTTTACGGGTTTCAACTTGGCTTCTTATGGTTTAGTGTATAGATTCCTAGAAAACGACATTCCTGTTCAATGGATAATAAAAGCAGATAAAGTTCACGACGAGATTGATTTTTCCGCTTTATCACGTCAACTTTTTCCTCTACCTGGACCTTCGCAATTATTTGATTATCGCAGTAGCGCTTTTGTAATAAAAGCGGAGGATGTTCAAAACCTCGGGGATTGTGGAGATGCCTTTTCACCCAGTTTGGATGCCATTTTCACTTTTGCATTGTCGAATAATGTGGCTGTTTATCAACTAGACGAACCCACTTTGATGGACGTGCGACATGAGTTAGAGCGCATTCCATTAATTGCGGTTTTAAGTGATGGTCCGACTGATGGAGAGCCTCATTTTTTGCCACTCAATGAAGCAAAAATTCCTTTCGATTTATTGAGTAGCGGTGCGTTTTTTCAAGAATACAATTGCTATACTTTTATTTCGCAGCCGCATTTACAAGTTATTAATAACAATCAATACATTCCCTCCTTAACCGCTTTTTTGAACGATGGAGGAAATTTTTTAGCACATTGTATTTCTGTACAAACATTTGAGCAAGGTGGAGAGTACTTAACAACTGATGGCTTGCAGCTTGCTTCTGGGGATGGCGATGACGATAATGAGAGCTATAGTCTATTCGTTGCAGATATGCCCATCATGCAATTTCAGGGGGAGATTTTACCTTCTTTGAAGGGACAGTTGAGTAGTTATGAGTTAGAATTAAATAGTAATTGGAATCCTGAATCATACATTGCTATTACCAACCAAAGCGATGAGTACGTTTTGTCAGGAGGCGATGTAAATGGTGCGCAGCTCGGAGGGAATATATTCTACTTGGGAGGGCATGAAATAAACTCTGAGTGTTTTGAAGGTTATCTTGAAGAGCAAGATCCAAATCCTTCGGAAGAAGATTTTGCAAAAATTCAACAGTTTAAAAGGGTGTACTTGAATGCCGTTTTTGTTCCTGCCGACATAAGTTTTACTTGTGCAGGAGATAATAGATGTGTTTGTCCTGGGGACTCTGTTCAAATCGGTTGTCAAGGATTGCCCGATGATGGAAGCATACTTTACACTTGGTCGCCAGGTGAAACCTTGGATTGTGAAACTTGTCCTAATCCAATGGCTCGACCTGATACTACTACTACTTATACCTTGAGCTCTTCAGATGATTGCAGCAGTTCGGAAGTAACAGTTTTTGTTTTAACTGATATAGGTACTATCACTACCTCAGGAGGAGGGAAGCATTGTGGAGAAGGTGCAAATATTGAATTTGCAGTTTCAGATTTGGATGCGGCAATACCTAAAGACTTGATTATTTACTTAGATAACGTGCCAATAGATACCGTTCCCGTTTCTACAAACCCACTTAGCTATCTGTCTTTTGATCCAGGTATTTACACTGTCCAGTTACTTCAAGATCTTGCTTGTAGTTTGAATTATCAAGGAAGCGCAGAAATTACACTCGCAGATCAATTTGATTTGGACATAGGTCCAGATACTTTGATTTGTCCTGGCGAAAGTTTGAATGTTTTGCTGGAAGTAGATTCACTAGCAGTGGTTTTGTGGGAAGATGGCAGCAGTGCATTAGAAAGGGAACTAGTAACAGCGGGAGAATATTGGGTGTTCGTTCAATATGATGGTTGTGAACGGATTGACTCGATCAATCTTGATTTTTTATCCGAACCTACTTTTGATTTAGGACCCGATATTTTAGATTGTGAGGGTACTACCGTATTTCTTGATGCTGGTACCGATCAAGTGCTTTGGCAAGATGGCAGTACAAGTGCTATTTATGAGGTAGATACTTCCGGTATTTATTCAGCTACCTTAACAGGAGAAGATTGTTTTGCTGTTGATACCATTGAAGTGCAATTTGCAGAAGCTCCTCCAGCCATTGATTTGGGTCCCGACTTAGAGTTTTGTTTAAACGTAGAAGCTATTCTTGGCGGGAATGTCGAAGGAGACTACAATTATATTTGGAACACTGGAGCCACTAGCCAAAACCTGATTGTAAATGCTCCAGGCATTTATTGGTTGGAGATAAATAACAATTGTGGTGCAGAACGTGATACCATAATTATAACGACAGAGTTCGAATTAGTAGAAGATGATTTGTATAAATTGCCTACAGCTTTTTCCCCCAATGGTGATGGACTGAATGATGAGTTTCGTCCAATACCTGTATTAGATATTACTCCAACCCGTTATGATTTTCATGTTTACAATCGCTGGGGAAATTTGATTTATCGTACAAGTAATCCCAACGATTTTTGGAATGGCATAGATAGTTCAACGGAAAGTCCAGTAGGCGTTTTTCTATGGCTGGTAGAAGTGGAGTTCGAAATTTGTGGTGAGCTGCAAACTTATTTTGATAGCGGAAATGTCACGCTAATTCGTTAAGCACACTTTTTTATTCTCTCTTGTAAAAAATTCCTCAGGAGGGTTATATCTAATTTTTAACCTATTATTTTTTAATATAAATTATCCCAACCTTACAGCTAAGAAAAGCACCAATACATATATATATGCGCCTGGGAATTGTATTGACTCTTTTTTTTGTGGGAATTTTGGGAAGTGCGCTTGTAATAAATGCACAAGATCTACCAATTAATATTGTTCCAAACGAACAAATTATTGAAGCAGGTTCTTACCTAATTCCTTTAGACAACGAAAAGCAGTCGACCGACTTATTTGACACGCTTTATAGCGTTCCGTTCAGTGGATTTAATTTGGCCGCTTACGGACTGGTTTATGAATTGCTAGAAAACGATATCCCCGTTCAGTGGATTATCAAGAGTGGTAAGTCGCATCAGGATATTGATGTTTCTGCGGAATCGCATCAGGTTTTTCCCACGGTGGGTCCTCAAGACGAATGGGATTATCGTTCCAGTTTGTTTGTCGTAAAATTGGAAGACCTCACAGTTACGGATGATTGTTTTCTGAGCCCCGATCCGAATGTGGAGCAAATTATCGAAGCCTTTGGTCGCGACGTAAAAGTGTTTCAGCTCGATGAAGATGTGGAAATGGATGTGCGTTACGAATTAAATCGTGAACCTATTTCTGCCGTCTTGAGTGACGGGCCAACCGATGGCGATCCGCATTTTACTTTGTTTGACGAGGCAGGGATTCCTTACGAGTTGTTGACAAGCGAGGATTTCTTCGAAGAGTACAGTTGCTATACTTTTATTTCACAACCTCATTTAGCAACCATCGAAAACGATGAATACATTCCCTCGCTTAACGATTTCTTAGCGGATGGAGGAAACTTTTTTGCCCATTGTGTTTCGGTAGCGAGTTTCGAAAAGGCGGGTGAATACGTAACGACTGATGGACTTCGTGCGGCGGAGAGCGAAAACGAAACCTATAGTTTTTCCAATGACGATATGCCCATCATGCAATTTGAGGGGAATGTTTTGCCAACGCTTCTAGGAGGCTTAGTGAGTTTTGAATTAGACCCCGACAGTGAATGGCGACCCGAAGGCTATATTGGAATTGAAAACCAAGACGATGATTATGTGCTAAGCGGAGGCGATGTGAATGGTGCCAAAGCTGGTGGGAATATTTTCTACATCAGCGGACATGAAATCAATTCAGAGTGTTTTGAGGGTTATTTGGATGATCAAGATCCTACACCTTCGCAATCAGATTTCCGAAAAATTCAACAATTCAAAAGGACCTTTTTAAATGCTGCATTTGTACCAGCCGATATAAACTACGTTTGCGCAGGAGAAGATAAATGTATTTGTCCCGGAGACAGTGTGGTTTTGGGTTGTGATGATGTGAGCGAAGATGAGGCAACGGTTTACACTTGGAGTCCATCCGATTATTTAAGTTGTACGAATTGTCCAAATCCAGTGGCAAGTCCTCCCAGTACCATGACCTATACCGTGAGTTCCTCTGATGATTGTAGTGTTTCAGAAGTCATTGTGGGAGTTCGAGAATACGAAGGCGTTTTGGAGATTTCTGGAGGAGGAAACCATTGTGGCGAAGGCGTTTCTTTAATCGTGGAATATTCGGGTTCGCCTATTGACGATGATTCGGAATTTGGTTTGTACTACAATGGTGATTTAGAAGGCGTATATGAATTAGATGATGAATCGGCAGTTATTGAAGTTTTCCCTGCGGGCGATTACACGGTAGAATTTTTGGAAGGTGATTTATGTACGATTGAAAATACAGGAACTGCTGAAGTAATGGTTGGCGTAGAATTCAATGTGAACCTAGGACCCGATCAATCTTTCTGTGATGGTGCAGAAATTGAGCTTTCAATTACAGCAAATCCTGATGCAGAAATTGAATGGCAAGATGGAAGTAGTGCAACCGATTTTACGACAGAGGAGCCGGGAGAATATTGGGTGTATGTGGAGTACGATGGCTGCGAAGCGAGCGACACGGTAAACTTAAGCTTGATTGATGAATCCGATATTGACCTTGGAAACGATGTGCTGGCTTGCTTCGGTGAAACCGTCACTTTAGATGCGGGCTATGAAGAAGTAGAATGGCAAGACGGTTTTGTAGGACGATTTTATGAAGTTACCGAGGATGGTGTTTTTACGGCCAACTACATGGGTGATTTGTGCCCGTCTGAGGATGAGGTAGAAGTGTCATTTATTACTTTAGCATTAGACCTAGGACCTGATATTAATATTTGTGAAGGCGATACAGCAAGGCTAGAAATTAATCCCGTTCAAGATGCTGGTGTGGAAATTACTTGGCAAGATGGGAGCGATGAAAGTGAATTTATTACTGCAGAAGAGGGCATTTATTGGGTAGAGCTAGAATTGGAGGACTGTACTTTAAGAGACAGTGTCACGGTGAGTTTTCTACCTGCATCTTTTATTAATCTAGGTCCAGATCAGCAAGCCTGTTCTGGTGAGGTAATTACTTTGGACGCTGCCTATGCCGATGTAGAATGGCAAGACGAAAGTGTAGGACAGTTTCATGAAGTTACTTCTACGGGCACCTATATTGCCACTTATGCAGGAGCGCTTTGTAATTCTGCTGATACCATTTTTATAGAATTTATTGATCTGGTCGTTGACCTCGGAGCAGATATTGAATTGTGTGAAGGAGACACGGCAACTTTTTCGGTAAGCCCGCCCGAAGGCGTTAATGTGGTTTGGCAAAATGCCAGTACAGATACTTCGTTTTCGACAACAGCCGAGGGGCAATATTGGGTGCGTTTGGAATACCTCGATTGTGAAGTCAGTGATACCATAAACTTTACTTATGCACCCGCTTCCAACTTTGATTTGGGAGATGCGCAAGAGGCTTGCCTAGGAGATATAGTAACACTTGATGCCTTTTATGAAGACATTATTTGGCAGGACAGCAGTATTGGTCAATTCCATGATGCCACCAACACAGGCATGTTTACCGCTACTTACATAGGTGAGCTCTGTCCTTCTGTTGATTCCGTATTCATTGAATTTATCGATGTGATTATCGATTTAGGTCCTGATCGTGGCATTTGTGAAGGCGATAGTATTTTGCTTGATTTGTCCATAAATGTTGACGCGGATGTGCTTTGGCAAGATGGAAGTACAGCCCAAGAATTTTACGCCAGTGCGCCCATTCAATACTGGGCAACTGCCAGCTATAACGACTGCTTTTCAACTGACTCGCTTCTCTTGGGTTTCTTACCTCAGTCGCTCATTGAGTTGGGTCCCGATACCAGCGATTGCATCGGAGCTACCATTATTTTGGATGCAGGCTACGAAGATGTGGTTTGGCAAGATGGAATGAAAGGTCAATTTTATGAAGCAAAAGAAACAGATCTATACACAGCTACCTATGACGGCAATCTTTGCCCTTCGTATGATGAGGTAGATGTTTCCTTTACCGAATTTGAGTTGGACCTTGGAGAAGACCCCGAGGTTTGCGAAGGAGAAACAGTGGTTTTTGAGGTTGACCTAGGAGAAGGTGCAGTTATTCAATGGCAAGACGGAACCTTAGCTACCAATATTACAGTGGCAGATTCTGGTTTGTATTGGGTAGATGTGCGCTTTCAAGGTTGCCAAAAAATAGACAGTATTCGACTTCATTTTATTCCCGAAACCGACGTGAATTTGGGCGAAGACAAATGGGAATGTGAAGGCGAAACCATCACTTTAGACGCGGGCTATGAGGCCGTTGTTTGGCAAGATGGTTCTACAGGTCAATTTCTAGAAGTAGAAGATCCTGGTGTTTATCAGGCCATTTACAACGGGGAACTTTGCGGTTCGGAAGATGAGGTGGAAGTGGAATTTATTGCGGCACCATTGCCTCCTGATTTGGGTCCAGACCTTCTCTTTTGTAAAGAAGTGGCGGCCAATATTGGTATTTTGCCATTTCCTGAATACCAATACGAATGGAATACTGGCGATACTACTTCGGTAATAAATATTGATGAGCCGGGGACCTATTTGCTTTCTGTGACGAACATTTGTGGAACGCGCGTCGATGAGATAAAAGTGGAAACGGAACTGGGAGAAGTGGGCAACGATTGGTACCAAGTACCTAGTGCTTTTAGCCCGAATGGAGATGGCTTGCACGACGAATTTAAGCCCGTTCCTATGCTGGATGACAGCCCCCAATTTTACCATTTTCAGGTTTTTAACCGTTGGGGCAATCTCATTTTTGAATCCAAAGATCCGGATATTGGATGGGACGGCTTGGACGAAGGCACAGAAGGCCCTGTTGGTGTTTTTCTCTGGATGGTCACCACCGAATTTGAATTTTGTGGAGAGATCAAGACCTACTTTGATCATGGAAACGTGACCCTAATCCGTTGAATTATCTCGTCATTCTTTTTGTAATAAAAGTTTGAACAGTTTTTTTGCTTTGGAAATAAATGCGAGAGCGACTGTCCATGAATTGAGAGTGAAAAAGACGCGGGAGAAATCGTACCTTAACTTTATGAATGGTCCTTTTCTTCGCTGGATGCTTTTAGGGTTAGTGCTTGCATTTTGTACTTGTAAATCAACTGAAAATAAAAACCAGAAAACTGCTCGGTATACGGGCGCATTGGCGGAAAACGCCATGGTAGTAACAGCGCATCCCGAAGCATCACGGATAGGAGTAGAAATTCTCAAAAAAGGCGGAAATGCGGTCGATGCTGCAGTAGCGGTACAGTTTGCCTTAACGGTTTGTTATCCAAGGGCGGGAAATATTGGCGGCGGCGGATTTATGGTCTATCGTTCAGCAATGGGCGAAATCAATAGCCTCGATTTTCGCGAGAAAGCTCCGCTGGCAGCAAGTCGCGATATGTATCTTGATAGTTTAGGACAAGTAATTCCCAAAATGAGCACGGAAACACATCAAGCTGTAGGAGTTCCGGGTTCCGTTGATGGGATGGTTCGAGCACATCAAAAATACGGAATGCTTTCTTGGGCCGAACTGGTGCAACCTGCCATTGATCTTGCTCGAAATGGATTCCGAATTTCTGAAATTGAAGCAGAATTAGTCAATAAATACCAAGGCCAATTTGCTGCTGCCAATACCACTGCTTTGTACTTTCAGTTTCCCGATACCTTGCAAGCGGGAGAGCTTTTTAAGCAGGAAGATTTAGCCAGTACTTTAGAGCGCATAAGAGACGAAGGTCGCGCAGGTTTTTACGAAGGAAGAACCGCCGAACTCTTTCTAGCAGAAATGGAGCGCGGAAAAGGAATAATAACACAAGAAGATTTAGATGCTTATGAAGCCACTTGGAGAGCACCTTTAACAGGAACCTATCGAGATAATTACCGAATCATATCTATGGGCCCTCCTTCTAGTGGCGGTGTAGTGGTGATTCAGTTACTCAAGATGATGGAAGGAGTGGATTTGAAGGGCAGTGGTTTTCACAGCTTAGAAGGTATTCATTTAATGACAGAATCGGAACGTTTGTCTTATGCCGACCGCGCGCTGCATTTAGGTGATCCCGATTTTTGGGAGGTTCCCACCGAAGGACTTTTATCGGATGAATACATTGCTGAGAGATTCGCAAGGATTAACGATCAAGCAGCTACTAGAAGTTCTGAGGTACAAGCTGGAGCACCACCTGGGGCTAGTGGAAAGGCATTAATACCAATGCCGAAAGAAAGCAATGAAACCACCCATTTTTCGATTGTTGATAAAGACGGAAATGCGGTTTCAATTACTACGACGCTGAACCTGAATTTTGGTTCGAAAATTTTTGTGGACGGAGCTGGCTTTTTATTAAACAATGAAATGGACGATTTTAGTGCAAAACCGGGCGTGGCAAACTTCTTCGGGCTCGTGGGTTCGGAAGCGAATGCCATTGCTCCTGAGAAACGTATGTTGAGTTCCATGTCGCCAACGATCGTAGAGAAAGATGCGAATCTGTTTATGGTTTTAGGAACACCTGGAGGTTCAACGATCATTACCTCTGTTTTCCAGAGCATCTTGAATGTGGTAGAGCATGGAATGAGTATGCAAGAAGCTGTGAATGCTCCGCGTTTTCACCATCAATGGAAGCCCGATACTTTGTATCACGAATACGATGCCTTTGACGAAACACTGCAAGCCGAATTAGAGGCCATGGGACATCGATTGAAAGTTAGAGGCAGTCTAATTGAAAAGAGAACCATAGGAAAAGTGGATGCTATTTTGCTTCGACCCGATGGAATGTTGGAGGGAGCAGGTGACATTCGCGGCGAAGATACCGCCTTGGGTTATTAGGCGCTATGCATTTATTACTTGTGGGCATTACATGCAACCATTCGAGCATTGGTTTGTTCAATTTGTGTGAGTAATAAGCAAACAATCTTCTGGTTTCGACGCGATCTGCGTTTGAACGATAATGCAGGACTTTATCGCGCATTGCGTTCTGGCGGTAAAGTGCAGCCGCTATTTATTTTTGATAAAAACATCCTTGATAAACTGGAGAATAAATCGGACGCTCGTGTTCAATTTATTCATGAAGTAATAAATGATTTAGCGAAAGAACTCCAGCTAGAAGGTGCTAGCCTTTTGGTGAAGTACGGCGATCCTGTTGCCATTTGGAAAGAACTGATTGCCAAGGGGGATATTGAAGCGGTATTTACCAATCGGGACTACGAGCCTTATGCACTGAAGCGCGATAAAACCGTTTACAGATTGCTGGAAGATGCGGGAATTCCCTTTAAGGGCTTTAAAGATCAAGTAATCTTTGATAAAAATGAAGTCTTGAAAAAAGACGGAAAACCATACACGGTTTTTTCGCCTTACGCGAAAGTATGGCGGGCAAAATTGAACGACTATTTTCTCAAGTCTTATCCCGTTAAAAAGTATTTCCCTTCGCTTTATGCATCGAAGCAAGCTCCAATTCCAAGCTTAAAGAAAATGGGATTCCAAAAAAGTACGCTGCCCATTCCTTCCCTGGACGTAGAGGATCACATCATAAAGAAATATGGGGAGCAAAGAGATTTTCCCGGCATTAGAAGCACCAGTAAATTGGGTATTCACTTGCGCTTTGGTACCATTAGCATCCGAGAGTTAGGCCGAAGGGCGCAAAAGTTAAGTTTTCACTTTTTGAACGAGTTGACTTGGCGAGACTTTTACCACATGATTATTTACCATTGGCCGCATGCAGCCGAGAATAGTTTTAAGCCGGCCTACGATCGAATTCCTTGGATAAATGATGAGCAGCAATTTGCTGCTTGGTGCAAAGGGGAAACCGGCTATCCAATGGTAGATGCTGGCATGCGCGAATTAAATGCTACAGGTTTTATGCACAATCGCGTACGGATGATCACTGCGAGTTTTCTCGTCAAGCATTTATTAATAGATTGGCGTTGGGGCGAGCGTTATTTCGCCAACAAGCTATTGGACTTTGACTTGGCGGCAAACAATGGCGGTTGGCAATGGGCTGCAAGTAGCGGCTGTGATGCTGCTCCTTACTTTCGTATTTTTAATCCAGCACTTCAGTTTAAGCGCTTCGATAAAGAAGCGGTGTATGTTCGGAAATGGGTGCCGGAATATGGAACGGATGACTATCCCGATCCAATTGTTGAACACAAAATGGCACGCTTGAGGGCCATTGAAACTTTCAAGCAAACCTTGAAACCTCCAGGATGATAAGTCCTGTGGAAGATTAACTTTGCAGTGTGACATCATACAAAATAATTGGAACCATGTCTGGCAGCTCGCTAGATGGATTAGATGTCGCTTATTGCCATTTTTGGAAGAACGATGGTCAATGGAAATTTGAAATAAAAGAAACACATTGCTACCCTTTGGGTGCTGATTGGGAAAAACGACTTCAAGAATTACCTACTTGTTCAGCTAAGACTTACTTGCAAGCCCACGCAGATTTTGGACGATTAACAGGAGAGCTGATCAAGGATTTTGTCCAGGCAAATAGAATCGAGCCCGATCTTTTAGTCTCTCATGGGCACACCATTTTCCACGAACCGAATTTGGGATATACTGGACAAATTGGAGATGGAGCAACGATTGCTGCCACCACTAATATTGATACGCTGAGCGATTTAAGAATGCTAGATATTGCTCGTGGAGGACAAGGAGCGCCTATTGTTCCGGTAGGAGATACGCACTTGTTTGCCGATTATAAATACTGCCTGAACCTAGGAGGAATTGCCAATATTTCAATTAAATCTAAAAATGGAATTCTGGCGAGTGATCTAAGTGGCTGCAATCAGCTCTTGAATTTTATTGCACAGAAATTGGGTAAGCCCTACGATGATGAAGGGCTTTTTGCTCGTTCAGGAAAGGTAAATGAATATTTATTAGCAAAAATAAATGACGCTGATTTTTATCGACAGGCTTTTCCGAAATCTTTGTCGAACGATTGGGTGAGAAATAATCCAATGCGTATTCTAAGCGCTAGTAGTTTGAAGCCCAAAGATGTTTTGGCGACTGCTTGTGAGCATATAGCCATTCAAATTGCTGCTGCCATTGACAAAGAGAATGTTGGAAATGCAAAAATATTGGCAACAGGAGGAGGAGCGTTTAATAAATATCTCCTAGAGCGCATTCAAGCAGTTTCGAATGTAGAAGTAATTACTCCCTCAGCAGATTTGATCGCTTACAAAGAAGCCTTGGTGATGGCATTTATTGGTGCCTTATACCTGAACAATGAAATGACTGCTTTCGCCTCAGTTACAGGAGCAAAAAGTAATTCCATCTTAGGAGCATTGCATAAATCCAAATCAGCTTAAATATGAGTGGGAATAAAAAAATCTTAGTAACGGGTGGTACTGGTTTCCTAGGACATCATTTGTTGAGGGAACTAGTGAAAGAAAATATTCCTGTTCGCGCCATTCATAGATCCAATTCTGATCGAGTAGTGATGGATGCCATCGAAGGAGTCGAGTGGATGGAGGCGGATGTTTTAGACATCGTAAAATTGGAGGAAGCTTTTGAAGGAATAACGCACGTTTATCATTCAGCAGCAATGGTTTCTTTTGTGCCTTCGGATTTTAAGAAGATGCATCAAATAAATATTGAAGGCACGAAGAACGTAGTGAATTTATCCTTGGAAAAGGGGGTGGAAAAACTCGTACATGTTAGCTCGATCGCTGCGGTTTCTAGAAAGGCCAATCAGGAAATATTGACAGAAGGAGATGCTTCGGAATCGGAAGGTTTGCCGTCGGAGTATGGGAAGTCTAAGTATAAATCAGAAATGGAAGTTTGGCGAGGATTCGCGGAAGGCTTGAAAGTAGCAATCGTAAATCCTTCTATTATTGTAGGACCTTTTCAGTGGGATCGGAGTTCGGTGCGCCTCTTTGATCGGGAGGGTTTTATTGGGAAAGTATATACCAACGGCATTACTGGTTTTGTTTCGGTGCACGATGTAGTAAATGCCATGCAGCTATTAATGAACAGTGAGGTAAACGGAGAACGTTTTATTTTATCAGCAGAAAATTTGCCTCTAAAGCAAGTCTTTAATTGGATGGCCGAAGATTTGGGAATAAAAGCACCTACGATTGGATCGCCCAAAATGCTCTCTGCAATTATGTGGCGTGCTTTTTATTTACTACATAAAATAGGAGGACCATCGCCTTTGATCACGAAGGAAACGGCCAAGTCGGCACACGCTGAGAATAAATATTCTGGAAATAAATTTGCGACGGCATTCGATTACGAATATCAGTCTATTCGAGAAATTGTTCGAGAAACTTGTCGGGTGAAAAAATCGGGAGAGCGGCCGTTTTAGAGTATTTTAAAATAAGGGTGTGCAGCGTTTTACTCTGCAGTTCTCAAAGTCTCTTCCACCAAAGAAGCTTTTCGTGCTGGGAAGTAAGAAGCAATAAAAGTGATGATCAAAATCGTAAAGAAGACCAAAACGAAATCCATTACTTGCATATCAACAGGATAGGATTTTAGTAATAAAGAATCACCGCTCAATTTTATAAAGCCGAACTTTTGCTGAGCAAAGCAAAATAGAAATGCAGCGAACATCCCTAAGAACCCTCCTGTCGTAGAAAGTAAAATCCCCTCCATTAGAAAAATGTTTCGCACGAATTCCTTGGTCCCGCCCATCGCTTTCAAAATGGCGATGTCTTTACTTTTTTCCAAAACCAGCATGGACAAAGAACCAATGATATTGAAGGAAGCAACAATGAGGATCAGTGACAAAATAAAATAGACCGCCCATTTTTCGGTTTGCATGACTTTGAAAAGAAACTCTTCTTGTTCATAGCGATTCTTGACGATAAATTTTTCGCCTAGTACCATAGAGATGATCTGCTGGATTTCATCACTTTGCTCTGAGTCTTCGATGGAAATTTCAATGGAGCTGACTTCTGATTTTTTGTAGTCGAGGATTTCTCTTCCAAAATCAAGAGGGACAAAAATGTAGTCCTTGTCAAATTCTTCCTGAATACTAAATGTTCCTATCGGTTTTATCGTTTTAATATTAAAGGCTTCTTCGGGGTTGATCTTTTTCTTCGCAGATCTTTTCGGCATAAATACATCCATGTACTCAAAGTCGCTGAATACATCAATTCGCAGTGCTTTTTCAATACCACGACCCACTACCGCAAAGGACTGTTCTTTGTCGCTTAAAATGTACTGTCCCCTTAAAATGGTGGTATCTAAACCACAAACCAAGCGAAAGTCTTGATCGACAGCCTTCATTCTAGTAGGAGTGGTTTTGTCGCCATAGCGAAGAACAGCTAATTCTTCTAGCACTAAAGAAACGGCTTCTACACCATCAATGGCAAGTAATCGCTCCTTCAAATCTGTTCTCGGTTGGAAGACTTTTCCTTCTGCCAAGCTGATTTTAAAGTCGGGATTGAAACTGTTGTACAAGGATTTTACAAGCCCTTCAAATCCATTGAAAACCGACAAAACCACGATAAGGGCAAAGGCACCAAAAAACATGGCGGCTGCCGAAATCAAAGAAATTAGATTAATGGCGTTCGTCGATTTTTTACCAAATAAATATCGACTGGCTATTTGGAAGGCAAGTTTCATTCAGTACCTCAGCTTAATCGTCTCCCTTTGCCGCGTCGTCCTTGTAGTCCTCTAGGTCTTCCTCGCCAATCTTAGGAGGGTCGTTCTTTCGTTCGGTGTCAATTTTCTCAAAGAGCTGATCCATCTTAAATACTTCATCTAGGGTGTCATCTAAGAAGAATTCTATTTCTGGAATGATCCGCACTTTATTGCGGATTTGATTTCCCAAATCCTTGCGAAACATGCGCGTATTGGCATTTATTTTTTCAATAACTGTTTCGTTGTTATCGGAATTAAAGATGCTAAGGTAGATGCGTGCAATCGAAAGATCAGGAGTCAAGCGAACTTTGCTAACGGTGACCATTGCTTTCCCGAAAACGGAAAAGCCGCTCTTGCGAAAAATGTCGCTAAGCGCTTGCTGGATTAGTCGAGCTACCTGTAATTGTCTGCGGGATTCCATAAACCTTCTCTTGTTTCTAATTTGAACAGGGGAGGAGTCTTTTTCGTTCCTCATTCCTTTGAACAGCCCAAATTTACGATATCCGCGCTCTTAAAGCACGTTCATTGCGCAAGAAGCGTTCTTGACTTGTCTTCTAGTCGTGAAAGCATCTCGTATCTTGCAACGGATTTCATCAGCATGAAAAGTTTCTTAAGCATACTCGCCTTATTTCGTCCCTACAGGGGATACGTTATTTTGAACTTGCTCTGCAATTTTGTGTCTATACTTTTCTCCTTGGTCTCCTTGACTTTGATAGCTCCCTTTTTGGGTATTTTGTTCGACAAGATTGAGCCGATTAAACAAGTACCGGTCTTTTCTGGTCAGCCTGCTGAATTGATCAACTACATGATTGATCAGTTTTATTACCAACTCTCTACCATCATGAGTGAACAAGGGAAGCTGGAAGGTTTGCTATTCATTTGTGGAATCGTTATTACGGCCTTTTTTGTTAAAAACCTTTTTCGCTACTGCGCACTATACTTTCTAGCGCCGATACGAAACGGGGTGATCTTCGATTTAAGAAATACTGTTTTCGAAAAGGTCTTGTCGCTGCCTGTGGGTTTCTATAGCGATCAAAAGAAAGGCGACATATTGGCAAGGAATACCGTTGATGTGCAAGAGGTAGAGTGGGGCGTTTTGAGTGTAATTGAGCTCATTTTTAGGGAGCCTTTGACCATCACGCTCTACATCATCGCTTTGTTTTTTATTAGTCCCCAATTGACTTTAATGGCCATCGTAATCCTGCCCTTGACCGGTATCATTATCGGTGGAATAGGTAAGAGTCTTAAGAAAGTGTCTACCAAGGCAATGGATCAATTGGGGCAGTTGCTTTCCACCCTTGAAGAAAGCATGGGAGGGATCAAAATAGTCAAGGCTTTTGGTGCCGAAAAAATGCAGGCAGCCCGCTTTGCTTCAGAAAATAAAGAACAGGAGCAGCTCATGAACAGTATGCTGCGTCGCCGTTACATGGCCTCGCCTTTGTCGGAGTTTTTGGGAATTTGTGTGGTGGTCATCGTGCTTTATTTTGGAGGTCGAATTGTCTTGTCGAATACAGGCTTGCCTGCTGATCTCTTTATCACTTTTATGGTTATTTTTTCGCAAATCATCAATCCCGCAAAGGCCTTCACCAATGCTTATTACCATATAGTAAAAGGGATTGCTTCCATGCAACGTATTGAAGAACTCTTGCAGTTTGATAATGAAATAAAAGAGCAGGAAAACGCTTTAGCTATAGACGATTTTGTTGACTCTATTGAATATCGATCGGTCGGTTTTGCTTACGATGCACAAAGAGCTGTCCTAGACAATATCAGTTGGAACTTAGAAAAAGGACGCACGCTTGCTTTAGTAGGGCAATCGGGTTCTGGTAAAACGACACTCGCGGATTTGCTGCCAAGATTCTACGACTGTACGAAGGGGGGTGTTTTTTTGGATGGCAAAGACATACGAGAGTACCGTTTGGCAGATCTGCGGGCATTGATTGGAGTAGTAACGCAAGAACCTATTTTATTCAATGACAGCGTGTACAATAACATCGCCTTTGGTGTTTCTGATGCAACGCGAGAAGCAGTCAAGCAAGCAGCCGAAATTGCAAATGCGTCTGCATTTATTAATAAATTGGAAAAGGGCTACGATACCAATATTGGAGAAGCTGGTAAAAAGCTCAGTGGGGGAGAGCGTCAACGTCTTACCATAGCACGAGCGATCCTTCGAAATCCACCGATCTTAATTTTGGATGAAGCAACATCTTCCCTTGATTCAGCTTCTGAGAAATTAGTGCAAGATGCCCTTCAAAAACTCATGAAGTCGCGAACATCTATTGTCATAGCACATCGATTATCTACCGTTCAAAAGGCAGACAAAATCTTGGTGATGCAAGATGGGAAGATCGTGGAAAGTGGTAATCATCAAGAACTTTTGGCTAAAAAAGGGAATTACTTCCGTCTAGTAGAGCTACAAGCCTTTTGATTTTGTAACTTCGTAAGCTGTTGAACATAAGAGTGGTAGCTTCTTTTGCCGACGACTTATCTTGTTTAACTTTTCTAAAAAACAAATTATTGCGAAGTATGATAAAAAATATTACAAGATTACTATGTCTGATCTTACTGCTGGTTTCCACTGGTTTGTCGGCTCAGATAACGGTAGGTTCAACAGATTTGCCGAATGTGAATACTACCGTTTTGGTTACTACAGTAGCCAACCCAGATATTGACTTAGGAGAAGAAACAGAAAATGCGATTTGGGATCTAAGTGATCTAGAAAAAGACCAGTTTTCAGTAATTGATTTTGCTCCTGTTGAAGGGAGTGAAGATGCTGCCACTTTCCCAAATGCCGATATGACGCGAGTGGGCTCACTGAGCTCTTTGTTGGGAATTGATGTTTCTGATTTAATTCCTTTGGACTTACCTGATGGCACAGCTTACTACGAAAATGATGCAGATGGGAATGTAGAGGTGCAAGGAGTGAGTCTTTACCTTAGCATTCCAGGTTTTGGCGATTTGGGACAAGGTCGTTTGCTCGCTGATCCAAATTACCAGTTTTGGCATACGGGTCAATTTGGAGATGAGTTTACCAATGCTTCGGAAATGACTTTGGAGCAAGTATTGGACGATGTAGAATTGCCCGTTGAACTTCCTGCAGGATCTTTCTTGGGCTTAGACGTTAATATCTCTACCGATGTAAGTGTTAATGGACATGGTACTATGATTCTTCCGGATTTCGAGGAAGAGGTTTTAATGTATACAGAAGAGTCGACGGTAAGTATATATGCAAATGTCTATGCCGGTGGTATTATCCCAATTCCACTATTCCCCGAGCCTTTGGTAGACACGACTATTTTTACGACCACTTTACGATTTTATGGAAAAGGCTTAGAATTTCCACTGGCCGCAGTTAACTACCGAGATGATCCTGAGGTTCCTAGTAGTATTCGCTTCATGGCATTACCAGAATTACCAGAAGTTGGGTTTTCTACTTCCTCAACAGCTGCTGGTTGTTTGACGGTGCAGTTTGAAAATGAAACAGATGGTTTAGCAACAGCTTGGGCTTGGGACCTAGGAAATGGGGAAACAAGTACCGAAGAGGAGCCACTTGCTATTTACCCAGCACCGGGCGACTATGAAGTTACTTGCACGGCCACTGCTTTTGATGGTACTGAAGTCGTCGCTACTCAAACCATCACGGTTACTTGTGAGCCAGCCGAATCTGATTTTATTCCTTCTTATTCAGACGATGATTGTTTGCAGGTTACTTTCTTTAATAACTCCGCTGGAGATATTGCCGCTTCTTCTTGGGATTTCGGTGATGGAAACAGCAGTTCTGATGATAGCCCAACGTACGTTTATTCAGAAGAAGGGATTTATGATGTGGTACTTACAGTAACTGGTGTAGATGGTAATGAAAATAGTAGTACTGTTACCACTTTAGTTTCTTGTACACCACTCGCTGCTGGATTTGCTGTTCAAAACGAAGACTGTCCTAGCATCCAATTTGAAAACGCTACCGAAGGACTTGCCACTTCTTATCAGTGGGATTTCGGAGATGGGACAACAAGTGATCAGGAAAGCCCAAGTCACACTTTCGATATGGATGGAGAATACATAGTGACTTTGACCGCTTTCTCAGGAACGCTCGAAACGAATGCGATTCAAGAGTCAGTACAAATTGATTGTATTGGAACAGGGATAGTCGAAGACAGTGCCAATACTAGTTTTTCATTAGCTCCTAATCCAGCAAAGAATACGTTGATGATTGCACGCGAAGGAGCCTTGACTGAAGCGGTAAGCATTGAAATTATGGATATGACGGGTCGTATTTGTTCTGTTCATGTTCTAGAAGCTGGCCAAGAACAAGCTAAATTGGACATCAACAACTTGGTGAACGGTATATACTTTGCGAATTTGAAGAATATGAATAATACTGTTTACTTATCACAAAGATTTGTAGTGAATAAATAGTAAAATTAAATCACATACGAAAAGTCTCAATTAGTGTTCTGCTGATTGGGGCTTTTTTTATGGGATCAAGTTGTGAAGAATTTTTCGAACCATCTTATCAAATGAATAGTAGTTGCTTATGCATATTTATAAATATAAATGATAAATAAATTTATAAGCAATTTTTCGAAGATGTTGATTTTGAGTTAGTTATGTGACCATTGGCATGGTATTGGCGTCATATGTAACAGCGAACATGTGAATTATGAGATGGGAGACAATACTACTCAACAAAGCCCATCTCTTCTCAAGAATTTGGAAGTGCTATTTATTGGTTATTAGTACCTCACTACTGGGAGGGGGTTTGGAATTTGATTATGAGAGTCAATGCTCGGCAATAACGGGCGTGGCAGAAATAGAGGTTTTTCCGATTGATTCGGGACTTTTTCAAGTCTCGCTTGATGGGGGAGCTACTTATGAACCTGAAGGGGTTTACAGTTTTACAATTAATATTATTACGGATTCCAGTATTGAACTGGTATTGCGGGCACAAGATGGTTGTGAGTCTCCAATGGAGCTCATACAATTTATTATTCCGCCTAATCCTGTGGGAACGACTTTGCAAGAAGGCTGCGAAGGCGATGGTGGATTGATTTTCGTTAACGACCCTGGAACCCCTTATGAAATTAAGTGGTATGCCAGCGCTTCGGGAGATGAGGAAGCGGATGGCGATCCGCTTACTATTCTTAATGGAAGCATCTTTTCTCCAAGTACCGCAGGTACATATTATGCAGCTACCATTCATCCCGAAAGTGGCTGTGAAAGTGCTAGTCGCTTTGAAGTCAGCTATTCGTTTCTGCCTGAGGTCAAC
Source organism: uncultured Chitinophagales bacterium (assembly GCA_937951415.1). GTDB lineage: Bacteria > Bacteroidota > Bacteroidia > Chitinophagales > UBA2359 > CALFBW01. Next base: position 26,007 of record CALFBW010000297.1, read on the forward strand.
TATGAAGTTTTTGGCTTTGAGTGTGATCCGCTTTCGGGCTTCTATCATTATATGGTGGTACCGAGTGGTGGTTCCGGTAGTGACTATCTCATGAGTGCCGACATTCCCTGGGTAGATGCAGGAGACTATTTTCTAATAGAAGATATTGTGGCAGGTACAAGTCCTGAGTTTAGTATTCAAGATGGTAATGGCTGCTCTACGGGTTCAGTAGCTTTGGCTTCGCAACTCTGTTTTTGCGCCGACTCATCAATTCCAATACCTACTGCTGCGAAAGTAGAGGTCTCTTTTTGTGCTGATGAAGGTATTCCAACAATATCAGTCGATGCTCCAGCAGCTGGACAAGGCGTGCGTTGGTATGCCGATGAAAGTGCTTATTTTCCCGCGAACGGAGTCAGTAGCGGTGCTGTGTCAGAACTGTTTCAACCTACAGAAGAAGGTGTTTTTTATGCAGTCTATTACGATGAGTTGAATGGATGTGCCAGCGAAAGTCGCTTAGCGATAGAGGTGCAAGAACTGGAAACCTTGCAAATCGAAATGGAAACAAGTGAATGTTCAGCAGATCTAGCCAGCTATTCTGTCGAATTGTTCTTAGAAGGCGGATCAGGAACTTATCAGTTAGAGGCAGAAGGGTATAGCGTAAATCCAATGGGAAGTGGCGTTTATTGGATCGAGGGAATTCCCAATGGTACCGACCTGAATATTCAAGCCGAAGATGAGCTTGGTTGCCTTTCTGAAATCGTGACAGTCAGCGGTATAGATTGCAATTGCTCGCTTTTAACAATGCCCAACTTGCAATCCAGCCAACAAAACTTTGGAATTTGTTCGAACGAGGTGATTCCGACATTAACGGTAGAGGCTGTGGGGATTGACTATTCAATTATCTGGTCGCTAGATGAAGCAGGTCTTTCTCCAGCAAGTGGAGGAATTACAGGAACCAATGGGGAGTTATTTACCCCAGATTCGGAAGGTGTTTACTATGCAATACTTCAACACAATGACAGTGATTGTCTAGGAGCAAATGCGTTGGCTTTTGAAATAAATACTTATGAACCTATTACAGTTTTTGAGACTTCAAGCACTTGTAGCAGCGATTTGAGTACTTACGAAATCACTTTTGATATAACTGGTGGATTTGATAATGCTTATGTTGTTGATGCTGGAAGCTTTGTGACGACGAACATTGGATCTTCTTACACCGTTGCTGGTATACCAGCAGGGGAGTCAATAGAGCTTTCTGTAAATGACGGAGCAAATTGTAGTTTGCTCGATTTCAGTTTATCTATGATTGATTGTAACTGCAATCCCGCTGATTTAAGTATTCCTGCAATTAGTGTCAATGAACAAATGCTATTGTGTGCTGGCGAGAGTCTTTATTTAATAGTGGAATCCCCCGCTGCAGGCTATTCTGTTGAATGGTTTCAAGATGAAGGGCTGAGCATACCTGCTGAAGGTGATTTAAGTGGAATTGCTAATGATAGTTTAATGATTACTAGTGCTGGAAGCTACTTTGCTGCCCTGCGAGACGAACTAAGTGACTGTATAGGATTAGCTAGCACCGAAATAATTGTTGCAGACGCAAGTCCGCTAGCGTTGGCGAATTATAACTTTGATTGTTCTGCTGACCTAGTGAACTACGATTTCTATTTCGAATTAGAGGGAGGGATTAGTGAATCATCCAGCATCTCTTGCGATAATGGTGAAATACTAGAGGTGAACAATGGATACCTAATAACAGGCCTTTCAGAAGGAAGCTCAGGAGAGATAACCATTGACGACAGTGAAGGCTGTGGGCAAACAAAACTAAGTTTGCCGCTGTACATCTGCGATTGTGATCCTGCCAGTCTTCCTTGGGTTGAAGGTCAACGAACTTACAGCGTATGTGCTGAAGATGGCCTGCCATTAATGAGTTTAAACGAAATTGATGAGTCTTATGAACTTCAATGGTATGATGCGCCAATCGAAGGAAACTTGTTGAGTTCGGGATCAAACTATCAAGCTGATGCGGAAGGTAGTTACTGGGTAGAAGTATTGCAGCCACTTTCAGGTTGTAAGTCAATTTCACGAACAGAGATCAAAGTGGAATTTTTGACTCCAATTCTAGTAGAAGAACTTCAGCAGCTTTGTCATCCGGACGGACAGAACTACGATTTGCAGATAGCTGTTTCAGGTAGCTTGGGAGCAGGTTATCAGTTCGAAGCTGATGGCTATACAACAGATAAACATACAGAGGGTGTTTACATCATTCGAAATATTCCTTCTGATTTTTCTGCGACCTTGCTTGTAGGAGATCCAGTGGGCTGTCAGTCTGATTTGATTTACTTTGATGCACATCATTGCGAACTACCGCCGCCGCCAAATGGCTTGCTTATGCCCAGTGCTTTTTCTCCCAATGCAGATGGGGTAAATGACGAATTCTCCATAAAGGGCAACAACCTCGTCGAAGCTCAAATGAAAATCTACAATAGATGGGGACAGCTCGTATTTTTCGGAAGTATGACCGATGAGCCTTGGAATGGTTTAAAAGCTGGTCAGCCGGCGGAATTGGGTGTTTATACCTACTATGTGGATGCGCTTTACAAAGATGGTGAAACCGAACTGGTACCCGGCAGTGTTGTTTTAATGCGATAAGCATGCACTTAAATTTATGAAACAAAGCGAGTAAATCAAGATTGATTTACTCGCTTTTGTATTTATTGGAGCTTCGCTTTTGCAATCATACACTGAGAAGAAAGTCCGCTTTTACTCGAATTCCTACAGCTGGAAAATTTTCAAAGCTTTTTCGACAGCCCCTTTTGTATTTATTTGAGAAAAAGTTACAATTATTTTCTGGCTCGATCTTTTTGTGTAAATTTTTGATGTAAACATCTGTCTATTATTTATTTATTAATGCTACTTTTTATTTATTTAATAAAAGTATCTTCGGACTAAAAGCAGTCTAAACTTCATTTTTCTATATCATTTTCATTTTTGGCACGGTGTTCGGACTATGCTTATCAGCCAAGCGAGGTCCTAGACCTCATCACTTTTGAAATGAAGTTTATTATGAGTAATCCAATGAAATGGATGCGATATATCGCATTCTGCGGCATCACCGCATTCCTAACTACAAGCACGATAACAGCTGCTACAGGATTGGTTTTCCATGAGGGAAGCTGGGACGAGGTTCGTTCTGTAGCGCAGGAATTAGACAAGCCTATTTTTGTAAAGGTTTTTGCCGAGTACTGCGCACCTTGTAAGTTGATGGAAGATTATGTTTTCACAGACAAGAGCGTTTCAAATGTATTCTCAGAAGAGTTTGTGAATTACACAGTCGACCTAGAGTCATTTGAGGGAAGTTTGTTTCAGTTGGCATACAATGTGAAATCAATTCCAGACTTATTGATTTTCTCTCCAGAAGGCCAAATCGTCTCTCGAGAGAAAGGAGCAATGACAAGAGATGAGCTTTTGGGATTTGCCCAAAGAGCTATGACTAAAATCGAATTAGGGAATGTTCGATCGGAGGCTAGCTTAGTTGCAAACGAAGAAGCAGGGGAAAAGTTATTGGAAGATGGAGAAGAGTCTTCAACGGCGAGTACGACAGACAATACTCGTCCTGCTAAGACTGTGAAAATGAGTTTGTATGAAATGGACAAGATGTACGATTCAGGTTATTCGAAAGCCATTTTTCTCTTTGACTACGCCTATGAATTAAAGGCAGCGAATCGACCAACCAGTGAAGTTTCAGCAGCATTCATTGAAACTGAAAATTGGAAAAAGAAATCTACATGGAACCAGAGAAATGTACGCTTTCTCTTTGATTTCGTTCAGTCGGTGGAGCATCCAGCTTTTGATTTGATTATTGGCAATATGCGATCGATGAATCAATCTTATGATCGTGCTAGCCTAGCAGCTGTTTTGGAAAATGCGATCCATCAGTCAATTGGCATAGCGGCAGTCAATGGCGATAAGAAGATGTTGAAGAGAAGCCTTGCTGGCATTCAGAAAGCAAGACTGAAAAACGGTCGAATGATTGAATCTACTTGCAAAGTGAAGTTCTATGAGCAGTCGCGCAATTGGAAGAACTACGCAAAGGAGTTGGACGGACAGATAAAATCTGGACATGTGAATACAGCTACAGATTTGAATTTGTACGCAAGTGTTTTGTGTGAAAATCAAAACAAAAAGAAACTATTAAAGACGGCACTAGAGTGGGTAAATCGATCTATTGAAATGGAAGCTCAGCAGTATAATCTTTTAACCAAAGCAGAGATATTAATGAAGCTTGATTCACTTGAAGCAGCATTGTCTGCTGCTGAAGAGGCCAAAAACGTCGCTTCGATAGAAGAAGCTAAGGAAGTTTCAAGCCTGATCAATAAAATTAAAAATTTACAATAGCACTTCTTTTCATTTTTGAGTCGAAAAGGGGAAGGTTCGCCATGGATCATCCCCTTTTCATTTTATAAAAACGCGGAAAACAAAGAAATTTCTTTTGCCTTCAGAAATGGCTAAAAGCTACATCGTTTTCGTTATCTAAAATTTCGCACTAAGTCCAATTTGCTGGCAAGTTTTTGTAAATCAGTTGTTTGCAAAGTTCATTATTGCTTCCTTCTGATTTTACATACCGCAGTCCATTTAAGAAGCTTTAGAAAAATTTAATGGCATAATAGTGAGCCAATGAAGGGCATAAAAAAGCTCATACCTAGTTAAATAAGGTATGAGCCAACTTCCGGTAGTTTTTCCCCGTAACTACTCGGAAATTTTTATTAAGATCAAAGATAAAGAAATCTACACATAAGACGGGTTTATTCTATGTTTGATTTTTTACCTAGAAATTGATACTTTTTGCCTTCAGATTGAGCTGAGAAAGTGCCTTTTTTAGGAATTAATAGACTTAGTATTTTTTATTTATGTGTAATCAATTATCTGACAATCAAC
>CALFBW010000298.1 GCA_937951415.1 uncultured Chitinophagales bacterium
TGTGCAAACAATCGTAATCGTCTTTACAAATCAATCCCGACTCTTCCCATACAGAATTGACACAAGTAAAGCGGTATTTATTCCCTTCTCGAAAAACACCATAATCAAGTAAGTCCGCCAATTCAAACTGAACCGTATCAATGTCTCCATTGAGGTAAGCGACCCGCGTTTTGATCGTTTGTCCCACTTGCAAAGAACGCACTTGCCAGTGATTCAGAAAAAGAACATGCGTATTGTGTTGGGCATCGACTACTTCAACTTTTGGGCGCTGTTCGTTTTTGTCTATTGTGGTGACTTTCAAATCGTAAAATCCGCTTGGATTCAAGCTTGATGTCACTTTTTCTGTGTACTGCGCTCGCTGCAGTGTGTAGGTCTTCTTGCTTTTGGATCTACTTACAAACAAATAGAGTGGGTCGATAGGTAAGTCTTGCTGCCATTCGTTGGCTTGCACGCTTTGAAGATTTCCAGCTTCGTCGTAAAATTGATAGGTGCAAACAGGACGTAAACCTCCACCCTTCCCCATAGCTCTACTATGGAAGTCGTACTTGAAAATTTTTTGTCCGTCCGTCACGTCTTGCGCTTCGTTTTATTTACTATCCTAGACTACTTTAAAAGGCAATCCACGCACAATGATGAATTCCCAATCTTTTCAAGGGGACTTCATTACAGGCTCGAATGTACGTTATCAGGGCACTTGAACAAGCACCTGTCCTTCATTGATTCATTGAAAACCAACTCTCTATCTTTGTTTACTGCAAATAGCAAGCAAAACACTTAGTAAATATGGGGACTTACTGTAACCGCAAAGATACAAATATCTCGAATAGAATTTTTGCCTATCTATTAAAAATTGAAGTTCTCTAAATTAAACTTAGACGATCCTTTATTGTCTAATCTTGACAAAATCCCATATAAACATGTATCCAAAGTCTCTCTTTTTCGCCTTTTTCCTAATTCTTTCCTGCCAGTTACAGGGACAAAACCTGCCGCAAGAAAATGGAGTCATGCTCTCCAGTAAGGTAGAGCGTGTTGCTAAAAAAATTGCAAAAATTGACGTTTTCATGCGCATGAAAGTTGATGTGTTAAACTTTCGAGGTCAATCGACTGTACAACATCTAGACCCTGTCGCCTTATCGAGGGGTCGCATTAATCGTCAAGGGTATAACCAAAGTACCGCTAATGGCTTTTATCGCAAGTTGGATCGTTTCGAATTCGATCGATATGCGCCTACTATTGGATATAATGAGTATTTGTTTTTGTCGGAGCGTCGTATTTCACAATTTGATCTATTGAGAAAACTCGACAAGGAAGCTAGTGATGAGGAATTAGTACGATTGACTGAGCACCCTAATGGGGTGGTGAGGAGCTATGCTTTTTATTTATTGCTGACCAACCAAAACCCGTCGAGCTTTGCTATTTTGAAACAGCATTTGGATGATGACGAGATCATCAGAGTTTTTGGTGATTATGATGTAGATCTAATAAAAGTTGGAGACTTGATGATCCAGTTTATGACTCCAGGAAAGCACGATTCCTATTTGCTCAAAATGACAGACACTGAACGAGATGAATTGAACAGTCTTTTATTAGAAAACCCTGAAATCATTTTGAAAGAAAAGGTAGATGTTTTAGAAGATTTACCAACAACTGCGGATCATTATGACTTACTGCGAGCCAACGCTTACGACAAAAGAGATCCGGCCTTAGTAATAAAATTGGCCCGTTACCAGCGGGAGGATGATTTGGAATTTTTCCAGTCTTTTCTAAATACGCGAGGGGGACATAGCACGGGCTACCGATTGGTACGCGAATTTCCTCACCCAAGTTTCTACGAATCAATCAAAAAAAGCCATGCTTATCAAATGACTCAAAAGAAGGCAGATTATGGTTACTTGACCTACTTGTATCAAGCATTAGTGCAATATCCTAGTCCGGAAACGAGAAACATGTTATTGGAGGGCATTGAGAACACACATCGTAAGTCTCGAAAAAAGCACCGCGAAAACATTTGGCTAGCGCTTCACAAATATCCAGATGCAAGTTTGAATGATTTGAAGAGCAAAACCGATGTTGATCGCTATGAACAACGTCGACTAATGAAAGTGAAAAACTTTTAGTGTTGATGACCGTGCTTGCCATGAACGTGGCGATGATCTAATTCTTCAGCGGAGGCTTCGCGGACTTCAATAATTTCCCCTGTAAAGTGGAGATCTACATCTACTAGCGGATGGTTGAAATCCATTTTAACGATTTCTTTCCCCACTTCTTGAACAACTGCCTGCATTATATGACCATCTTGTCCGCGCATATTCAAGGTTTTTCCAACTACTAGCAAGTCCTCTTGTAGCTCTCCATTTACCATAAAATTGGCAACTGGTAACTCTGCAATTTGTTCATCGCTTCTGTGCCCGTAAGCTTCAGCAGCAGGAATCTCAATCTCGAAAGTATCACCAGCTTTCTTACCCGCGATTCCTTCTTCAAATTTTGGGAGGAAAGGCTGCACACCGAAGATAAACGCCAAAGGATGTTCATTAGAAACTTCTTCGATCATTTTTCTTTCACCCTTAGCATTACTCAAGGTGTAGCTTAAAACGACTACTGAATTGGGAGCAATTTGCATGCGTTTTCTTTTTCTTTATTAATAAATGCTTGTGCGAAGTGAGTTTACTGGAAACAAATATTCCTGCAATGGAAGTTCCAAATATTATTCAAAGAGTCCGTGAAACTCTCCATCAACAGCGCTGATAATCTGTCCAAAGTGTTCTTGATCCTCGGCAAATTTGCAGGTATCTACATCTATGACCAGCAATCGGCCAGCGGTATAGTTTTTAATCCAGGCTTCGTAAAACTCGTTCAAGCGACGCAGGTAATCGATACGGATATTCTCTTCGTATTCTCTTCCTCGTTTTTGGATTTGGCTCACCAAAGTAGGAATGGTAGCCTTGAGATAAATAAGTAAATCTGG
>CALFBW010000299.1 GCA_937951415.1 uncultured Chitinophagales bacterium
ATTTCCCTGTTGTGAGGGGTCCCGTTTTATCAAAAACAACGGTCTTTGCTTTTGCCAGTGTTTCTATGACCGATGCTCCTTTCAATAAAATTCCATTCTTGGCCGCTCGCCCCACTCCTACCATCACGGCGGTGGGCGTGGCCAATCCCATTGCACAAGGACAAGCAACCACCAAAACCGCGATACTTCGCAGCAAGGAATCTTGCAAGCCGACTTCGAAAGCATAGAAATTTATGGCGAAAGTCAAGGCCGCTATGGTCAAAACAATGGGTACAAAAATGGCAGAGACTCGATCGGCGAATCGTTGCAATTTGGGTTTGTCATTTTGCGCGCTCGCCACCAATTCTATGATTTGCGCCAAAGCGGTATCCTTCCCCACTTGCTTGGCTTCCAAATGCAAAGAACCATCTACCAAAACGGTTCCTCCTAAAACCTGATCGCCAATCGCGCGACTGACATGGGCACTTTCGCCCGTCATGATGGCTTCATCGGTTTCTCCTTTGCCCCAAATCACCACGCCATCTGTGGGAATTTGCTCTCCCGGATTTACTAATAAATGCTGACCGACTTTTATGTCTTTCGTCGAAATATCCTCGGTTGTCCAATCCTTCGAATTCGCTTTTCTTTTTATTAACTGCGCTTTCTTAGGCTGCAAAGCCGTCAGTTCGCGCATGGCTGAAGTGGTTTGTCGAACGGATCGATGTTCTAGATAATTTCCGAACAAAACCAAAGTGATGATACTAGCAGCCGTTTCAAAGAAGAGAAATTGCTTTCCCAATCCTAGGGCAAAACCGCTTACGCTGTAAATAAATGCAGCCGTACTTCCCAAAACGATGAGTACATCCATATTGAGAAATCCCATGCGCAATGAACGCCAAGCCGATAAGCCAAAGTGGTACCAGCCCAACAACATGACGGGCAGACAAAGCAGTAATTGAATTAGCGGATTCTCCAGCACTTCTAAGCCGGGAATCATTGCCAATAAAAGGGGCAAAGTGAAGACCGCCGCAAAGAGAAATTTCTTGAATAAGCCAGAAAATGCTCCTTCATCTCCCGAATGATCGTGCCCATGATGTCCAGCTAATCCGGTATCAGCGTCGCCAGTATTTGCATCGTCTATTCGGGTCGCACCAAAGCCCAAAGCTCGAATTCCCTCCACAATAGCGTCCACTTCCGTGTCGCTCTTGGGCTTGAATCGCGCCATTTGTCGGGCGAAATTCACTTCCACCTCTTCTAAGTCTTGCTTCTCCAGGTATTTATTGATTCCTGCCGCACAATTGGTGCAGGACATACCCGTCAAGCTTATTTCAACGCTTTGTTCTTTCAAGTTGATGCAGTTTTCCCAGTCTGTTGCAGCAAAATTAACAGCAAAAAAGCAGTATTTTCGGTTGCTGCAACGCAATAACATAAGGGTTTTCTTCCATATAGCTTGCACCGAAAACGAAACAAACACCGAAAACAATGAAAAAATTATTCATTAGTCTCGCTATTTCCTCTCTCCTCTTGGCTTCTTGCGGGGGCGAAAGTGCCAAGACTTCCAGCGCCGAAGCTGCTAAAACAGACGCAACAGCTGTTCAAAAGGCGGCAAAAAAAGCTGTCCCTGGTACTTTAACCAGTGGAAGCATCTCTTTAGTTCCCGTGAAAGATTCCCCAGAATACGCAAACGCTGGTTTGTCGCTTCGTGGTCCAAGCCCGTCTTCTGAACTTGGTTCAGGAGAAGCAACTTTTTGGTACGAAGTGAGCAATTACGAGCTAGGCAATCAAACACCAGATGCTCCTCAAAAGAGCTGTGCAAATTCTGCAAAAGGTCAGCACATTCATTTGATTTTGAACAATCAACCGTATTCGGCTTACTATACGAACAAGTTCAAGAAAGAGTTAAGTGACAATTACTATGTTGCCCTAGCATTTATTTCTCGCTCTTATCATGAGAGTATCAAGAATGCGGGTGCGTATGTTTTGCATGACTTTACGGTGGGAACCAAAATGGCAGACGGACCGAAAGCTGATCTTGAAGCTCCGCATCTTTTCTACAGTCGCCCAAAAGGAAACTACATAGGCGCAGGAAATATTGAACAAGTGATGCTTGATTTTTACCTAGTCAATACAGAGATTGGAAAAAATGGCAATAAAGTCAAAGCAACCATTAATGGCAAAAGTGAATTTATTTTAGATAAATGGCAGCCGTATATGATGCAAGGTTTGCCAATGGGAGAAAATACGGTGAAACTGGAATTGATTGACAAAAATGGAGAAGCCGTTCCTGGACCTTTCAATGTAGTGGAAAGAAAGTTCGGCGTTTACAAAGAAGAACCGGTGGGATAAACCTTCTCACACTTCAAACAAATGTAAGACAGACAAGTCGTAAAAGGCTTGTCTGTTTTTTTATGTGTAATTTCAACAGAGATGTTTCCGAGTTTTAACTCTTAATAAATGATTTTTCTACGAATCCTTTTCTTATCTGCAGTTTGCATCTTAATACTTGCTGGAAGCACTGCCTTAAATGGACAACTTGAAAACTTAGACGAATTTGTTGCCAGCGAACAAGAAATAGAAAATTTCCCTGGCGTAGCGGCTTGTGTGGTCAAAAAAGGGCAAGTGGTTTGGTCGGGAGCTTGGGGCGTTCAAGATTTTGAAAGCAATAATCTGGTTACGGAAGAAACTTATTTCACCATCGCTTCCCTTTCAAAATTAGTGACGGCTACGGCTGTTTTACAATTGGTAGAAACGGGCGCGATAGATTTGGATGCTGCCATGAGCGATTATCTTGATTTTGAATTAATAAATCCTCATTTCCCGAATAACATTATTACGGTTCGACAAGTTTTACAGCATCGTTCCAGCTTGCGAGATTCGGAAAGTTTGCTATTTACCTTTCAAGCGCCGGGAGATTCAGACTACGAATTAAGTGATTACGTTTTCGATTATTTAAGCCCTGATGGCGAACAATATTCTTCTGGAATGTTTAATGCCAATGCAGGACCAGGCGAATCACTTTGGTATTCTAATTTCGGATTTGCAGCTTTGGGCCTGATTGTGGAAAATGTTGCCGAACGGCCTTTTCACGAATATGAAAAAACCGAAATTCTTGAACCGCTTTGTATGGAAGGGAGCAGTTATTGGATCGCAGATATTGACAGTGATTCTTTGGTGATGCCACATGCCGGTCCGAATAATCCGCTGGGCTATTACGGCATCCCAAATTATCCTTCTGCATTGCTAAAATCGAACATTAAAGAATTATCCAACTTCCTCATTGCTTATACCAATC
>CALFBW010000300.1 GCA_937951415.1 uncultured Chitinophagales bacterium
AAATGAAGACTATGATAGTGTAATTGCTGAAAGTTCCATTTCCTAGCTGGTGGTAATGGAAGGATGGCTGATAAATTCCTCGGTTTTATTTGATGTGATTTTTACTGCATGAACAGGATAGCATATCAAGAGATCCTATCATCTTTTCATCCTGCTAATCTTGATTCAGACAGTTTCATCCTCTCAATCCTAATCCAGACAGCATAGTATTTACCTTTTCAAAATCCTTCGTTTAGCTAGTGAAGACAATGAAAATGAAAAGGAATAAATCTCTTAGTTATGTAAAAAATCAGAAGTTCTTTTGATAAAAGAATGCCTTTGCTTTATTTTACGATTGTTTTAAGAAAGTAGGAAAAGATGTTTCTCTTGAAATAATAAATGAGACTTCATACTTGTTATTGAAGTCGAGGCCCAAAGGATGAGTGGAGCAAAGACTGTTGTTTTTTGGATCCCTAAGTGAGTCTTAAGCCATGGGAACTATTTTTTTAAATAAATGGTAGTATGGTCTGAGGCGTAAAAGCTGACTATTGATTACCTTTTGCAAAGTAGGTGGTTGCATGCTTTTGAAAACGCTGGATATATTTATATATAAAAAAATATCATTTCAATGGATAGGCTAGACAAAGATAAATAAAAAAAATATTGAAAATTCTTCCTTTTTTTTGTTGGTTTCTATCTGAGCTTTTATTACCTTGGCTATAGATATTGATAAGCTAATAAAATTCGCCTCCATGATAGACAGTGGAGTTTTGTTAGTGCATTGGTAACAGTGATGTATGTAAAATATTTGTTTGCGTAAGAAATTCAAAGCAATCAAAGCAATCAAAACAATAGATCACTCAAAATAAATAACCGTAGTTGTACTTTGAAGCTCCCTCTGCTGAAAAAGTATAACTCTTGAAGGTGTTGGTACTCAAAAGGTCTGTGTATTAATCCTTTTTTACTATTAAATAACTAGAACTGCTTTTTTAAGCGGTACAGATGCGTATTGCCTGTGGTTCTAGACAATTGAATTTAGCATGAAAAAAATTATTGCCTTTTTTCTAGTGGGATTCCTATGTCCCGGCGTGTTTGGTCAAACCGTTAGTCCGCCCGAAATGGTGGAGGTTTTCTTTCGAATCATAGAAGACAGTCTTTCGGTAGAAGAAGAGTTTGACCCATTCGCTGAAGTAGCCAGCGACCAAGCACAAGAAGTTGTGGTGGTGGTTGGCTTGAGCGACACAACGGAGGTGGCGGAGTTGCATTTTGCCTACCGAAATTGTGAAAATGACTCTCTGATCTTTCAGGACAGTATTCTCTACGATGAAGGGCCAATAATTAATGGGAATATCACCTATGAACGGCAAGAAAATTTGATTTATTTGAATTTTGGGGCCTATCAAAATCTTCCACAGTTCTCTTGTTTGCAAGTGAGAATTCGTGATTTATTCGGCGATTTTTCTCCCTTTACAGAATTCTCAAATCAACAATAATGAAGCATTGGATCGTAGTTTTCTTGGCCTTTTTTGTAGGAGTTTCTGTGGTGAATGCACAATTGCAAACAGGCGAATTGTTGTGGGATCGGATAGCTAGCGAAAATGTTACTGTTAAAGGCTCATCAGTAATTAAAAACTTTGATGACCTCCCAGGAGGTGCCTATTCTTGTGGTTTCATTGATAAAACGGAAGATGGTTTTATTCAATTTACGGTTCAAGATTTAGCTGCTCGTTTTGCTATGGGTTTAGGAGCAAAGAAAGAAATAGTAAGCGACCCTCCAGAAATAGATTTTGGAATTTACTTGCAGGGTGGGAAGTTCTTTGTGTTTAGAGGTGTTTTTGGAAAACGCTCGATCTTAGTGCAAGGAAGTTACAAAGTCGGTTCAGTATTTCGAGTAGAGCGTTTGGGGGATAGAATGATTTGGTTCAAAGACGATATCAAATTATGGACGGAAGATTCCAATGCGGCGGTGACATTGTTCGGGCATCTAAACCTCTTTACCAATAGTGCTGATGATGTTGCTACTTATGAGTCGAGCTTTTTTAAATCTTGTAATTTATTCGATAACGAAGAGCCCGAAATTGAGCCGGAGACTTGTGACGATGGAAACGCAAAAGTTACTGTCCCGATAAAGGAGAACCAAAAATTTGTACTAGAGGATGGAAGTGGAGCACAAATAGAAGGGGGGATTGCCGTTGCTGGACGATCATCCGTTCAAAATGTAAAGGGAGGCGTTTACGAAGCAAAAATCGTAGATGAAGTAAGTGGGGAAGTATTAGCTAGAAGAAGTTACACCGTTCCAAAACTGCAAACTTGGGGCGCCAATGAAGAAGCTAGTTTGCAAGAGTTTGAGGGGTCTCAAAAAATAGCCATTGGAGCACAAACAGCAGATTCAGAAACAGCACATGTTTACGGATTGCCTGAAACTCCTCTCATTGGAGATAGCTATTTAGAAAATATTGTGGACTGCATTCAAGGGACCGAAGTTAGTTTTGGTTGGAGTCCTGTTCGAGTAACGAAATCAGACGGTAATAAAACGATGATTTACGCGGGATTCAAGATCAAGAACGGCTACGCTAGTATTATTTACAAGGGTGCTGAGGGTCTTATTGTGCATGAAAATGGAAAGAAGGAAAAGGTGCGTGCTTTCCCAGTTAGAGAAGGAGAGTTACTACGCATTGAAAGAACAGGTGATCAAATCATTTTCTTGAAAAAGGGTGCGAATGATCGAGCTAATATTAAAGTTGCTTCGGTAAGAGCAAACCCAGGTAGTTACATGGCTGAGTTTTATTTTGATTCAGGTTCTTGTTTAGTATCTACGAATACGAATGCTTCTTGCCCTCCACCGCCAGTTGATGCGCACTCCTATGGAGAATTGCAAAGGGAGCTCGACGGATCGTTTTATCGTATTGGAGAAGATGCAATATTGC
>CALFBW010000301.1 GCA_937951415.1 uncultured Chitinophagales bacterium
CCGTGAAAAATTATACAGTAATAAAAAGGAACTTAGTGGTCCGTTTGACATTATCGGTGATATTCACGGCTGCTATGCAGAGACGCTTTTATTACTAGAAAAATTAAATTACCAAATTGATGTCGTAGCAGACAATGGTCAAAACTATGGCTGGGAGGTTAGTCACCCTGAAGGAAGAACAGTTGTTTTCCTAGGAGACTTGGTAGATCGAGGTCCAGATTCTCCTGCAGTTTTGAAACTTGTGATGAGCATGGTTCGAAATGGATCCGCCTTGTGCGTTCCTGGGAATCACGATTTAAAATTACAGAAAAAACTGAACGGTCGAGATGTGCAAGTTCGTCATGGGCTGGAAGTGACCATGGCACAAATGGAGCAGGAAAGTGAAGCATTCAAAAACGATGTACGCATTTTTTTGTACAGCCTCACCAGTCATTTCATTTTAGACAATGGCAATTTGGCGGTGGCACATGCAGGAGTAAAAGAGGAAATGCAAGGAAGAGGATCTGGGGCAGTTCGCGCTTTTTGTTTGTACGGTGAAACAACTGGAGAAACCGATGAGTTTGGATTGCCTATCCGTTACAATTGGGCTTCTGAATATCGAGGGCAAGCGAAAGTGGTTTACGGACATACGCCCATTCCGAAAGCAGAATGGTTGAATAAAACCATCAATATTGACACGGGTTGTGTTTTCGGTGGATCATTGACTGCTTTGCAATATCCAGAAGAAAAGCTGGTGTCTGTGAAGGCAGAAAAGGTTTATGCCGAGCCATCACGTCCGATCAATTTTGAGGCAGAAAACACATTAAGTCATCAACAGGAATACGATGATTTATTGAACATTGATGATGTTATTGGAAAGAGAATTATTCAAACCAAATTGCGAAACAACTTGACCATTCGAGCTGAAAATTCCATTGCTGCCTTGGAGGTGATGAGCCGATTCGCTATCGACCCAAAGTGGCTCATTTATTTACCCCCAACTATGTCTCCCTGTGCCACCAGTGAATTAGAAAGTTACCTGGAGCATCCACAGCAAGCCATCAATTATTATCGCAAAAGAGGGATTACTAAATTGGTTTGCGAGGAAAAGCATATGGGCTCAAGAGCGGTTTTGATTGTTTGCAAAAGTGAAGAGACGGTCCTAGAAAGATTTGGTATTGCAACAGAAAGTGTAGGCATTTGCTACACTCGAACGGGGCGGAATTTCTTTACGGATTCTGTGCTAGAAAAGGCATTTATTTTGCGTGTAAAAAAAGCCTTGACCAATTCGAATTTCTGGGACAAACATGAAACGGATTGGGTTTGCTTGGATTGTGAGTTAATGCCTTGGTCGGCTAAAGCTCAATCTTTGTTGCGTGATCAATATGCTTCTGTGGGTGCTTCGGCTTCAAATGCTTTAGAAGATGTACTTGCTACTTTAAAGCAAGCTCAAGGTCGAAATTTGGAGGGCATCGATAACTTGCTTCGAAAGTTCAGCTATAAAAAGGAGGCTGTCGAAAAATTTGGTAATGCTTATCGCAATTATTGTTGGGAGGTGAATTCTTTGGATGATTACAAATTGGCGCCTTTCCATATTTTGGCCACGGAAGGACAAGTACATAGTAATAAAAACCACGAATGGCATATGGAAAATATTGCTGCCATTTGTCGCGCGGATGAGCAACTATTCAGCGCTACGCCCTACAAAATTGTTGATACCGAAAGTGAAGAAAGTATTGCAGCCGTGACCGACTGGTGGGTGGATCTTACTGCTAAAGGCGGCGAGGGAATGGTAGTAAAACCGCATGACTTTATCGCTTATGGAAGGGATGGACTTTTACAGCCAGCAGTAAAATGCAGAGGCAGTGAATACCTACGCATTATTTATGGTGCTGAATATGACGTGCCCGAAAACCTATCGCGATTGCGAAAGAGGGGTTTATCGAGAAAGCGCTCTTTGGCTATTCGTGAGTTCGCTTTGGGAATGGAGGGTTTGGATAGATTTGTTAATCGTGATCCTCTGCGCAAGATTCATGAGAGTGTTTTTGCGGTCTTGGCTTTGGAGAGTGAGGAGGTGGATCCGAGGTTGTAGGCTTTGAATAAATAAAATGTAAAGGGTATGTGCTGGAATTGCACATACCCTTTATTGTAGATTCTCAAAGAATCAGACCCTCCATTAGTCTTTCTTCTTCTGATTCGGGTTTTTCTGTTTACCCTTATTCCCTTGAGCTTTATCATACTGCTCATTCGTACCCTTCGTGCCTTTGTTGGCATTCTTCTGATTAGACTGATTGTCCTTCGGATCAATTTTCTTAGACATAATATCTTGTTTAAATGAAAAAATGAAACTAAAAAGCGCAGAGTCACTATAAGGTCAAGATTATAACCACTTATTCTAAACGTAAAAACCACACTTGATACTACACTAACCGTCTATGAAGAACCCTTAGTTCCTATTAACTCCTCTATTTTTATTAATAAATCGTTAAAACTATGCTAAAGGCAGAACAGGATTTATAAGATGGAAAAGATATTCAGGATGGGCTGCGGATAATATTGAAAGTACTAGTGACTATCATGTGCACATTAA
>CALFBW010000302.1 GCA_937951415.1 uncultured Chitinophagales bacterium
CAAAACATGGAACACATCAGTGTTTTCGATATAATCAAAATCGGTGTCGGCCCAAGCAGTTCACACACCATGGGTCCCTGGAGAGCAGCACAAGAATTTGTAGCACTTTTAGAAAAAGAAGATCTATTTAATAAATGCCTACAAATAAATGTGGAGCTGTTTGGTTCCTTAGCAAAAACAGGAAAAGGGCACGGTACTGATATCGCCATCATGATGGGACTTTCTGGAATCGATTTTCGAAACATGGCGGCTACTGCAATAGAAGAAACGATAAAAGAAATAAATATAAATCAAAAAATAAACGTTGGAGGAAAACGAATACTTGCCTTTGAACCCGAAGAACAGATCATATTTCATTTTACCCAAGACCTCCCAGGGCATCCCAATTCGATGCGATTTAGTGCCTACTTCGAAAATCAAGAACCTACATTAAAGACCTACTATTCATTAGGCGGAGGATTTATTCAAGCTTCTGATGAGGCTGTCGATAACGGACGATCTGCATGCGCGCTCCGATTAGAAAGTGCCGAAGAAATTGCAGTTTTGTGCGCTGAAAAGAAACTATCCTTTGCTGAACTTATTTTGGAAAAAGAACAGACTTGGTCGAGCAAAGAAGAAATTCGAATACAAAGTGATCAGCTATTCAAAGTGATGTTGGAAACCGTTTACCAAGCTTGCCACAAAACGGGAATATTACCAGGGGGTCTAGAAGTAAGTCGACGAGCAGCTGTCTTAAATCAGAAAAACCTAAAATCTCGAGATTACAACAATGCAGCTGAATGGATGAAAGAGATCAGCAAAAGTGCTACTGACTTTGAAATGGTCTTACAATGGGTAAGTACTTTTTCCTTGGCGACAAATGAAGAAAATGCCAGCTTCGGCCGAATCGTAACTGCGCCTACGAACGGTGCTGCGGGCGTAATTCCAGCAGTGCTGTTGTATCTCTTATGCTTCGGAAAAACCAACAAGGATACCGTTCGTGATTTCATTTTAGTGGCTGGAGAGATTGGAGCACTCTTTAAAAAACGAGCAACTATTTCTGCAGCTATGGGCGGTTGTCAGGCTGAAATCGGGGTTTCCTCTGCAATGGCAGCAGCAGCATTAACAGCTTGCAAAAGAGGCACGGTCGAACATTGTTTAATGGCAGCTGAAATTGCCATGGAACATCATCTTGGACTTACCTGCGATCCTGTTGGGGGTCTTGTTCAAATTCCCTGCATTGAACGCAACAGCATGGGAGCTATTAAAGCCATCACTGCCAGTAATTTAGCCCTTCAAAGTGATCCAGCAAATGCAAAGGTTAGTTTAGATTCAGTCATCAAAACCATGTGGGAAACCGCATTGGATATGAACGCTCGATACAAGGAAACCTCTGAAGCTGGATTAGCCATAAACATCGCTGTTAATGTTCCAGAGTGCTAATACAATAAGCCCTAGCTTTGTAAGGCAGCAGCAGGTCATAAAGCTCGATGTCTTGTCAAGAGCCGAACATGGCAGAACTCTTGCGGGATATAAGTTAAATCTGGAATTCCATGCCACCGATACAAGCATTTTTATATCACATTAAGTATTACCTCTTTTTCGCCTTCGGCTTTGTAATGCTGCTTCTATTGGTCGGTTTCTTTGTCCAACCACAACATTTGGTACCGCTCTTAGCTCATCCTGCTACTGGTATGGTTGCCATAGGGATAGCTGGCGCTCAAATCGGATACTTCCTGGTCTCAAATAACTTGGCAAAACAGAGAAAGCTAAAAATGATTGAAGAAATGGACCTACAAGTATACCGACTTAGAGGAAAATTTGATTCTCCAGGCGGCTGGAATCTCTCTGTTTTTTCTGGGCTCGTTGCGGCATTCAGTAGCCTAATTCTGCTCAATTTTGCCGTTCACCCCTTGTTCATAGGCGCCCTCATTCTATTCTTCTTGTTTCGCACCTATATCGCTTACAGTGGAAACAGATCGATTTTGCTTGGTCACAGCACTGACCACTTAGTCTATGATATTGACGGAACAGTGATTTTGCCTTGGCACAAAATCAAAGAAGTAGAAATCACTAGAGAACATCTTGCTGTTCATGTAGGAGAAAGCTACGATTTGACCATCCCTTTGTTTATTCCTTTCACCGAAGGCGAAGAAAGGGAGCTTTTGCGGCTCATGCAAGAAATCAAGATCCAATCCAATAGCCACGGTGTTCCATATATCGACTTCTTTATCAAAGAGGGTAAAGACCCTTCTGAATATTTTATCGAAGAATAAGGCAACAAAGCAGTACATTTTTCTGTCTTAATTTAGCAACTTGTTTCCAACTTTATTAAGTTGAAACTGTTTTAATCCAGAACAGAAAAACTGTGAATAGAATTTTCTTTTATTTTTTGGCAAGTATCCTCCTTATCACGTCTTGTAACAAGGATCGTGAAAAAGTATACAATGTCCCTTCGGACATTCAAGCTTATATCGATGATTTCGTCCAAGAAGCTGCCAATAGAGGTATCGAGCTAGTCGTTGACGATCTTACCGTGGAATATATGACCGACTTAGAATTGGATGGTCAAGAGGCCGCAGGTCTTTGCTATTCTGAAACTTCCGATGCTCCTCCCACTATTCACCTCGATACTTTCTCTCTAAATTGGCAATCACCTTATACAAGAGAAGTCTTAGTTTTCCACGAACTCGGCCACTGTGTTCTCGGTCGCGGGCATACCTCTCAACTACTGCCCAATTGCAATTTTGCCAGTATCATGAAGCCATCAGGAGATCCCATTTATACCTCCATCAACTTATTTAAGAGAGATTACTATTTAGACGAATTATTTCTAGAGTCAAGTTCAGAATTTCCAGATTGGTCTTATACGCATCTTAAACCCTATGACGAATTTAGCGATGCAGATAAAGTCGTAATGTTTGAAGACTATTTCGACAACAATTCCAACGGTTGGCCAACCAATGCAACCAACTTTAGTGGCAGCGTTGAAAATGGCGTTTACACTATGGATATTACCAATGACGACGACTTCTTCCTTTCAACTCTTGAATTAAATTTCACACAAGACATTACGGACTTTGAGATTGAAACCAGTATAAAAATACTGGAGGGTGGCGTGGACGTAGTAGGGATTATTTGGGGTGATTTCACTAACGATAATGCTTGGATGTATGGAATAAATGCCGAAGGAGATGGATTAATTGGCTTATTCGGAAAAAATGAAACAGTTAGCAATCCTTACCCAAACTTTAAGAGCAACGATTTCAACAAAATGACCATTCGAAGAATTGATGGGATGTACTATTTTTACTTTAATGAAAAGCTGGTTGATTCAGCGGATTACATTCCTTATCAATCTGATAATTATCGCTTGTTCGTTGTGCAGAATAATAAGGTTGAGTTTGATTATTTCAAAATTTCGCGCTTTCAATAAATAAAAAATGGAAGGAGAATATGGCAATAAATCATGGAAAAATTGGCTTGGCGCTGCTAGGCTCAGAACACTTCCGCTAGCATTGTCCACCATCACTTTAGGAACCTTCCTTGCTGTCCCAACTGGAAATTATTCTTTGCTTATCTTTTTCTTGGCTGCATTAACGGCCATTTTTCTTCAAGTGCTTTCTAATCTAGCTAATGATTTAGGAGATGGAACAAAAGGAACTGATAACGAAGACAGACTCGGACCTACTAGAGCAATTCAAGCTGGCGCCATAAGTATTGGACAAATGAAAAAGGCAGTCTATTTGCTTGGCTTCTTCAGTTTAGTTTCTGGCTGCACACTTATTTACCTGGCTCTTTATGGCTTGCCAC
>CALFBW010000303.1 GCA_937951415.1 uncultured Chitinophagales bacterium
AAAAAAAGTCTCTGTATTTTCCATCCGTCTAAAAGTATAAAAAACTCTTGTTTCATTCTAATAAACTGATAAACATCAGGAAAGATTTCTTTATTTTAAATTAATTTAGAATCATAGATATTCTCAATACTAGAATAGCACAAATCAAGATTATAATTATATAATCAATTAAACATTTTTGGTAGCTTTACGCTCACATACCTAAAATATAATAGCACAATGGATAATAATAGCAACGATGCAGGAAAATGCCCGTTTTTAGGGGGTTCTTTAAATCAAAACGCTGGTGAAGGTACTTCTAACCAAGACTGGTGGCCTAATCAATTGAACTTAAACATCCTACGACAAAATTCATCTTTAGCTGATCCAATGGGTAAAGATTTTGACTATTCGAAGGAATTTAAGTCGCTTGATTTAGCGGCCTTGAAAGCCGATTTGACGGCTTTAATGACGGATTCGCAAGAATGGTGGCCAGCCGATTATGGTCATTACGGACCTTTCTTCATTCGTATGGCTTGGCACAGCGCTGGGACCTACCGAATTGCGGATGGCAGAGGAGGAGCCTGCGCAGGAACGCAACGATTCGCTCCTTTGAACAGTTGGCCTGACAATGCGAACTTAGATAAGGCGCGTTTACTCTTGTGGCCAATCAAGCAAAAGTATGGCAGCAAAATCTCATGGGCAGATTTAATGATCTTGACAGGAAATGTTGCTTTAGAATCTATGGGCTTTGAAACCTTCGGATTTGCAGGTGGTCGTGCGGATGTATGGCAGCCAGAAGAAGATATTTACTGGGGACCTGAAGCGGAGTGGTTAGGCGATAAAAGATATACAGGTGACCGTCAACTAGAGCAACCTCTAGCGGCTGTGCAAATGGGTTTGATCTATGTGAACCCTGAGGGACCGAATGGAAATCCTGACCCCTTAGCATCTGCACGAGATATTCGCGAAACCTTTGCCCGTATGGCAATGAACGATGAAGAAACAGTGGCGTTGATTGCAGGTGGTCATACTTTCGGTAAAACACATGGAGCAGCTAGTGATACCGAATTCGTAGGCCGTGAACCGGCAGCAGCTGGAATCGAAGAGCAAAGTATGGGTTGGAAAAATAGTTTCGGCACTGGTAAAGGTGTAGACACTATTACTAGTGGCTTGGAAGGAGCTTGGACCACAACTCCTACCAAGTGGAGTCATAATTATTTCGAAAATCTGTTCGGCTACGAATGGGAATTGGACAAAAGTCCTGCAGGTGCAAATCAGTGGAAGCCAAAAGGTGGAGCTGGAGCTGGTCTAGTGCCTGACGCGCACGATCCTTCAAAATCGCACGCGCCATTTATGCTAACATCGGATTTGGCATTGCGCATGGATCCTGCTTACGAAAAAATCTCTCGTCGCTTTTATGAAAAGCCAGAGGAATTTGCAGATGCATTTGCACGTGCTTGGTTCAAATTAACGCACCGTGACATGGGGCCGATTGATTTGTACCTTGGATCAGAAGTTCCTGCAGAAGAATTGATTTGGCAAGATCCAGTTCCTAAAGCCGATTACGCGAGTATTTCAGATGCGGATGTGGAGAGCTTAAAGGCAGATATCCTAGGAGCTGGACTTTCGATTTCTGAATTGGTAAGCGCAGCTTGGGCTTCGGCTTCAACTTTCAGAGGTTCTGATAAAAGAGGTGGTTCAAACGGTGCACGTGTTCGATTGAGCCCGCAGAAATTTTGGCAAGTAAATCAACCAAGTCAATTGGATAAAGTATTGACCGCACTAGAAGGAGTTCAAACTAAATTCAATGGAAGTGCTGGCGATAAGAAAGTATCGATGGCAGATTTGATTGTTATTGGAGGAAATGCTGCCGTTGAGCAAGCTGCTAAGAATGCAGGTGCGGATATTAGCATTGCTTTCAAAGCAGGTCGTACAGATGCAAGCCAGGAGCAAACTGATGTGGAGTCTTTTGCAGTATTGGAGCCACAAGCAGATGGTTTTAGAAACTACCAAAAAACACATTTCAGTGTTTCTGCTGAGGAACTACTTTTAGATAAAGCGCAACTAATGACTTTAACGGCTCCTGAAATGACTGTCTTAATAGGAGGAATGCGTGTATTGTCTGCTAACTTCGACGGTTCTGCTCATGGAGTTTTTACAGACAAGAAGGACAACTTAAGCAATGATTTCTTCGTAAATCTTTTAGACCTCAGTACTAAGTGGAGAGCTACTTCAGAAGACGATACAGTGTTTGAGGGAACGGATCGAGTTTCGGGAGATGCTAAGTGGAAAGGAACCAGAGTTGATTTAATCTTTGGTTCTAATTCAGAATTGCGTGCTTTAGCAGAGGTTTATGCTTGCTCCGATTCACAGCAACGTTTCGTCAATGATTTTGCTGCAGCTTGGAGTAAGGTGATGCACTTAGGATGTTATGGCTTGTAAGAGCAATAAATAAGGACAAATTGAAAGGTGGCTCAAATTGGGCCACCTTTTTATGTTTATTTAAGTAATTATTTAGAATATTTCCAGCTTTCCAGTTTTGAAATAAAAGGCTACAAAAAAGTAGCATATTGAAAGTTCAAGTTCACCCATTAAGTATCGGACAATAACCGCAAATCTTCACTATTATATTTATTACTTCCCCTCAAACCTCTCTTTATTTTCCAAAGCTTTATCCCTGTTTCACGCTTCTCTTTAGGATTATCAGCCATAAAATCTCTTAGATAACGATTGTATTCGAATTGAGGGGCAATTTCTTTGGGAGTTTTATTAGACTTGGCCAGCGCTTGGATATTGTGCCATTCTTGGATAGACTCACCAAGCGAAAGATTGACATTGGACTTCATCCAATGCATAAACTTTACATTGAACTTAAATTGAGGCCCGATCTCCTTCAAATAAAATCTTCGAACATTTTCTGTACTCTTGTAATTGTCTGTGATTTTTGTTTGTCGTGTTAGGTGCTCAGAACTCCAATCAAATTTAGATACTGGCTTCGGTTTTCTAATCTTCACTAAGCCTTCTAGGTTTCCAGTATTTAAATAAATTTCAATTCTATTTGTAAGTTCTTCCTTGCTGCCCGATGTTGGAAGCCCCATTGATCTACAAAAAGTTGACAGCTCTTTTTTCAACCAATAGAATTCCTTAAAATCATTTATAGCTATCTCCCCATTCAGTGCTGGTCGTTCTTCCATTTATTGCGTAATTCTTCTTAGTCAATTTTGTTGATCAAAACAGAGTTTGTTCCTAAATTTAAAAAGATAATGGCTCAAGGTTTAAGCGGAACAAATTCAATCGTTCCAAGCTGTAGACGTGAAGTATTTAAAATACGGTATTCAATTTCTCTAATGGTGTCTCCTTTAGGTAGTTTGATTCATAATTAATGATGTCGATCCTTTTCTTTGTTCTCCTAAGTTCAACACAATTTAGAGTTGAATTACCGCCAAGTATGAAATAATCTACAAGCAGACTGTCACCCTCTTGTTTCGTTTGAAGCTCCAGGAGCTTGCCATAGTACCTCTCTTCATCCGAAAGATATTTATTAAAACGACCATCTTGAAGATTAGCACTAGAAACATGGAAATCAGTTATCAGTTCTCCGATCACTCTTTCGGCACAATCGTTTGTCGTATGGGATGAACAAGCCGATAAAAAAATTGCGATGAATAATATTGATAAAGTTTCTTTCATCAAATCCATTTTCCGAGAAATAAATTGCCCTTGTAAATCACAAAGCTAGCTAAACAACAATTTTTCTACAGCTACTTTGTCTCCACTTTTTACTCGAATAAAATAAACCCCCGGCTGCAAATTTGCTCGATCCATTCTTACAAACCCTGAATCTAAATTATCAATAGTTCGCAGCAATCTACCTGACATATCGAAAAGCTGAATTGACTCGATAGGATCACTAGCTTGAGCATCAATTCGAATTTCTTGCATAACTGGATTAGGGGAAACACGCACATTTAGATCCAAAACATTAACAGCAATTCCGGTTTCTGTAGAGATTCCCATAGCTGCGATAGCCCTTGGGCAAAAGAAATTCAAGACGGTATCAATGTATGCTATACCTCGCTCGGCTGACATATTCGGTTGTGCGTTCAACTGAAAATCATGAACACTGAAATTCGCTTGGGAAGCATAGGGGATATCACTCCAAAACGCTGGGCTCCACCATTCCCAAGGTGAACCAGAAAGCGATCCTGCCGAAAGTCGAAAAGGAAACAAATGCTTTTCATTAGCCACTTCTGTTTCTAAAGTCGCATTCAAGGCTGCTAGAGAATATTCATCATCATAGATTCTATCATCCAAAATGTCATTTATTCCCAATGCATTGAACATTGGAATGGCCGTTCCTGCGCCATGTACTTCATCCCAAACCACCTGATCAGAAATACTAAATGTAACATCCGAATAAAAAGGTGCGAAGGGATCTTCGATTGTTTGCATTGCAGCCATTGGAATACAGCTCTCATCTAACCACTCAGTAGACAATAAAGCACCGCCATAAGCAAAAGCAAAATCTAATTCTCCATTATACTCAATATGATTCGGAATATTAGAGTCAATAAATACCTCGGGAAAAGGCTCGAAAGCATTGGTATCTGATGGTTCGGGATAACCTTTTCCGTCCCAGTTCCCTAACTCTTTAGGATCGATGTAATAAAGCTGATTCCCCTCGTTATTAAAATAACTAAATTGGTCCAATTGAATTTTTTCGATGGAATTGAGAGCTGCTGCGGCATAAGCTATATCCCCTCCAGAACCTTCGCCTATCATTGCCACCTTGTCGGGATCTAATCCATACGGATTGCCTTCTTCATTGGCACTTTTTTGAATCCATCTCAGCAGCGTGTGCGTATCTTGCAGGGAGCGGTAGAGTATATGGGTATACAATTGTGCCCGCTCGTTTTTACTGTTAGCAAGAGGATTCCATCCCAATCGATAATCGTAAGCAATAGCCACAAAACCGCGCAGGGCCAATCGCTTACAAAGTTCAACCACTGAGCTGTCCGTTTTTGTACCAGTACATCTACCCGAAATCGTATTTTGTTCATCATCCAAGGGTGGCAAAAAATAGCCCGAATGTGCTACTATAATCACTGGCTTACTTTCGGAATCATTATCACTTGCTTGGTAGATGTCCATTTTAAGATCTCTCAAGAGGGGAGGTGAAATCCCTAGGTTGTTAATCCAATAATTAGCACCATAGACTTGATCTGATGTTACATTTAATTCGCTGTAAATTTCGTCAAAATATTCCTCTCCTTCTATTTGGGCGATAAGGGAAGTACTACAGGAAAATATTAAGAAAGCGAGGAGTAATTCCTTCATAATATGCGGTTAAGAAATTAGTTTGTGATGTGTATAAGTGCATTAGTCTGAAAGGAGTGATCGACAGTGAAGCAAGAAAGGGCGCTTAATCAAAAAGAAGCTTTTCTTGCACAAATTTATCACCGCTTTTTATTTTGATTAAATAAATTCCAGCCTTTATATCTCCTCGATCAATACGGACAAACTCCGTATTCAAACTGTTAATACTTTTTACGGCACGACCAGATAAATCGAAAATCTGAACTTGCTCAATCAGATCACCTGCAATGGCATCAATTCTAATCTCCGTTTGAACGGGATTAGGAGAAATTTTTATTTCCAGAGCACGATTATTCTCAAAATTTATTCCAGTTCCGATCAATGCTTCTACATCTATTCCCATAGCAGTTACTGCCCTTAGGCAAAAGAAATTCAAAATTGTATCGACGTAAGCTTTCCCCTTTTCGGGTGACATATTCGGTTGCAAAGTCAAAGCATATTCATGCATATTTGATACGTTTTCACCGTCTATGTTTACTTCTATTTCCGACCAAAAATCTTCGTCCCACCATTCCCAAGGAGCAGACTCTGCAATAGGGGCGGAGTCTTTTAAAGGAAATAAATGTTTTTCGCTTTCGATACCTTCCAAACCTAGAGTAGCATTTAAGGCCGCTAGTGAGTAATCATCTGCATAAGAATGATTATTTAAAATGTCATTTACTCCCATTGAATTTAGCAGAGGAATTGTAATTCCTGCTCCTGTCATGTTTGGAAAAATGGGCTCGTCTGTTAAAATTTGTGGAGTAGGCGAAGTATAAAAAGGCTCATGAGGATCCTCTACCGATTGCACGGCTGCCATGGGAGTCGAAAACTCATCGACCCAATCCGTACTCAGCAAAGTACCACCATAAGAAAATGCAAAATCAAGTTCCCCTTCATATTCAATGTAGTGCGGATAATTAAGTGGTATAAAAAACTCCGGCTGAGCTTCAACTGCGTTTGTATCGGCTGGCTCTGGATACCCTTTACCATCCCAATTCCCTGATATGTCAGGGTCAATATAGTAGATAGGGTCTCCATTATCATCAAGGGTATAAAATGGAGCAGACTGCAGCTCCGCAATCGAGTTCAAAGTCGCCGTTGCATAGGCAATAGAACCCCCCGTTCCTTCTCCCATGATTGCTACCTTCTCAGGATCTAAACCGTATGGATTACCATCTTCAATGACACTCTTTTGAATCCATCTCAACAAGCTATGTGAATCTTGAACTGCTCTATAAAGTGCATTGATATAGGAGTTTTCTCTTTCTTCTTGTGTTTCTAGTAGTGGATTCCAGCCCAAACGGTAATCATAAGCAATAGCTACAAATCCTCGTTGAGCTAAACGTGTACACATTTCTACAATGGAGCTATCTTCCTTTACTCCGGAAGTTTCTGCATTAACCGCGTTGTTATCACCATCAAGGGGAGGTAAGAAAGAGCCGGAATGTGCCACCAATACAACAGGACTCACGGATGAAGTATCATCACTTGCATGATAAATATCCATTTCCAAATCGGGAATCGTTGGAAAGCTTAAATCCGACTGAATGAGAACAGTGATATTCTTTCCATACTTTACATCCTTTTCGACAATAACATCATCATAAATTTCATCGAAGAATCGAACATTTTCAATTTGCGCTGAAAGTGGAATAACTACAAAAAAGGCAGATAAGATCAGTAGTAAATTTTTCATAATTCTAGGATCAAAAATGAACAGATATAAAAGTCGAATAGTCTAACTCTGTTGTAAATAACACAACGCGAAATTGCATTGTCTTTTTATATGCATCGAAGTCGGGCAGCTTCAATCGAACTTAAAATCCCTTCGTTCCAAGTTCAAGCACTTTCTTCCTGTCTTAAAATACGAATAATCTTCTTTAAGCTTCATTTCGAAACGTTAAATTCCGCTAAGCGATCACTTTTAAAGGCATAAAAAAAGCCACCGTCTTTCGACGATGGCTTCTCTATGCGATTGCTAAAACAGCATTTCTTTATTTAAAGAGTAGCTTTTCACGAGCAACTTTTTCTCCGCTCATGATTTGAATCAAATACACTCCAGCATCTAAATCGTCACGATCAATGCGAACAAATTCTGTATTTAAGCCACCAAAGCTGCGTACCAAACGTCCAGACATATCAAAAATCTGAACGGTTTCAATAGCATCTCCAGCAGGAGCATCAATACGGATTTCATTTGCCACTGGATTAGGAGCGATGTTCACATCTAAAGCAGGAACAGCGTCT
>CALFBW010000304.1 GCA_937951415.1 uncultured Chitinophagales bacterium
TAAGAATGATAAATGGAAAGGTGACTCTACGATATGGAGCCACCTTTTCTTATTTTAGGACTTTCGTCCACCCTCTTTTGATTTAACGGAATCCTATGTCTCTTTCTGCACGTTTTGTAGATCTCGCTAAGAAAATTTTACCGTCTCCTTTCAGCATAGCGATTTTGATAACGCTGATAACTATGCTGTTGGCTATGCTTTTTACCGAGGCCTTGCCAAAAGAAGAATCGTCATATCCCCATTTCATTCAAATTCTCATGCATTGGGAAAATGGCTTTTTTTCGCTCTTGAAGTTTACGCTTCAAATGATGTTAATATTGGTACTTGGGCACGTTTTAGCGCTTTCGAAACCTGTTGATCGATTGATTGAGATGGTACTTAAGTATTGCAGCAATACCAGCAGTGCGGCTGTTTTGGTTTGCTTCTTCACCCT
Source organism: uncultured Chitinophagales bacterium (assembly GCA_937951415.1). Classification (GTDB taxonomy): domain Bacteria; phylum Bacteroidota; class Bacteroidia; order Chitinophagales; family UBA2359; genus CALFBW01. The sequence continues at coordinate 434 of CALFBW010000304.1, forward strand.
TTTGATGGCATTTTTTAACTGGGGCTTAGGACTTATTTTCGGTGCTATTTTCGCTCGAAAGGTGGGGGAGTCGATGAAGCGCAGAAACATTCCGCTTAATTATCCACTGATTGGCGCTGCGGCTTATTCTGGACTCATGGTTTGGCATGGTGGCTTATCAGGTTCAGCCACCGCCGATGTTGCCAGCTTAGATCATGCATTGGTGGCTCAAATTGGTGTTATCGGTACTGATCAAACGATTTTTTCGACAATGAACTTGATTACCAGTGCTGTGCTTTTGACTATACTTCCTGCTGTTATGTGGTTCTTAGGAAAAAGCAGTGCCGAAGCTCCTTACACTTTGCCGCAGGAGTTGGTGATTGAAGAAGAAAAACAAGTCGTTAGCGGTGCAGATAAGTTGGATTTTTCTCGCTTCTTCTCTTTGCTAATTGCCTTGCTTTTTTGTTTGGTAGCAGCTGTGAAAATGTATGAAGTGGGTTTCTTGCGCTTCTTCAAGCTATCTAATATCATTTGGCTGCTGTTTGCCTTGGGTTTTCTCTTTCATCAAAACTTTCACCAGTTCACGAAAGCAACAGAAAAGGCTATTGGTGGTTCTACGGGGATCCTTATTCAGTTTCCTTTGTATGCAGGTATTATTGGTGTCATGAAAGGTTCGGGATTGTTAGCAGTAGTTAGCGACGCTTTTGTTAGTATTTCCACCGCAAGCACTTTTCCTTTTTTTGCTTTTCTGAGTGCAGGGATTGTCAATTTCTTTGTGCCAAGTGGCGGCGGTCAATGGGCAGTGCAAGGTCCGATTTTGGTTAATGCCGCTCAAGAATTAGGGGTGCCTATAACGAAATGCATTATGGCGCTCGTTTACGGTGATCAGTTAACGAATATGTTACAACCCTTTTGGGCGCTTCCGCTTTTAGGTATTACGGGTTTAAAGGCAAAGGAAATTCTTCCCTATACGATAGTCTTGCTTCTCGTAGGATTCGTTATATTTATGTCGTCGCTGGGACTTTTCTAAATTTATTGTGGATGTATCAGATCGCTAATACAGGAGACGGTATTGGAAGAAGCTGCATTTCCATGAAATGTTAAGAATGTTCTATGAAAATCTTTACACTAGCGTGCAGTTTGTTTTTTGTTGCTTTCGTAGCTCAAGGGCAAACCTTCACTGAATTGTCTTCGGAACTTAACTTCGAGCGTTTTTGTCTAAATCCCTGGTACATGGGTGGAGGAGTAGCCTTTTTCGACTTAAATAAGGATGGCTATGACGATTTGTATTTTAGCGGTGGTTTGTACTCTGATCGCATTTACCTCAATCAAGCCGGCGTTAGTTTTATAGAGCTTAATATTCCAAGTTTACAAGAGGCGACAGATTCGATTTATACCAATGGAGTAGCAATCGGAGACGTAGACAACGATGGAGATGATGACATCTTTGTTATTTGTGGCTCCTTAGAAATCCCACAACCGAATATATTATTACTTAACCAGGGAAACAGTGCCTTTGTAAATGCCTCGGAAGGTTCGCCGATCGCACAAGATACCGCTTGGTCGATGGCGGCTACTATGGGTGATTATAACTTGGATGGGTTTCTAGATTTGTATGTTGGAAATTACTATTTAGAAGGTGATATCTTGGAAGATTCATTAGGTATTCACAATTTTATTTATGAAGGTTTTTCGAATGAAATTTTTTACAACGATGGAACTGGGCAATTCGTTAATCAAACTGAAAATTATGGGTTTGGCGAAAAAGGGCTAGCACTAGCAGCCGCGAGTACCGATTTCGATATGGATAACGATATTGATATTTATTTAGCCAATGATTTCGGATTTTGGAACGCCAAAAATGCTTTGTGGCAAAACAATTATCCTAGCGATTCTTGGACTGATGTAGCAGAAGAAGCAGGAGCTGATTTAGGAATTTTTGCAATGGGCGTCGCTATTGGGGATTACGATGAAGATTTAGACTTCGATTATTATGTCACCAATCTAGGGCGCAATGTACTTTTGAACAACGATGGCCTTGGGCACTTTGAAGATCATACGACAGCTGCAGGGGTCGAAAATACGTTTTCAGATACCTTGTTTTCAACTAGCTGGGGAACTGCTTTTGTTGATTTGAATAATGATACTTATTTGGATTTAGTTGTCGCTAACGGACAAATTCCTGCTGTTTCAAGTATTGCCACCAATCCCATAGATTCGAATAAAGTTTTCATAAATAATGGAGACGGAACTTTTTACGATCACAGTCTTGCCTCGGGCATTTTTAACGATGATCGAGATCGGGGTTTGGCTTACGGAGACTTTGATAACGATGGTGACATTGATATTTTAATGGGCAGTGTATTTAGAGAAGACTATCCAGATCAACATCATCTGATTTATCGAAATGATCTAGAAAATGAAAACAATTGGCTAAAGATTCGCCTAGAAGGAGTAGAAGTGAATCGCAATGGATACGGCGCAAAAGTTATTTTGGAAACTGGTGGAAGAAGCTTTATTCGAGAAATGGATGGTGGTTCAAGTCATTGTTCGCGGAACGCCAATTTTGTACACTTTGGATTGGGATCTATTGAGTCCGTCGATAATGTGAAAGTTATATGGCCAGGAGGAATGGAACAGGAAGTAGGACCTCTAGCAATCAATGAATCGCACCTTATTGTAGAGGAAGAAGCTGGAACAGGAATTATGGAAAATGAAAATGCTTTTTTTAATAAAATATCCTTGTCGCCTAATCCAATAAATGGGTACTCTAATCTGCATGTCGATTCAAGTAATGGCCCTTCTATTACGCTGCAGATATACAATTTGGAAGGGAAACTGATGCTGGAAGAATTACTCGTTGCTAGAGAAAATTCTTTAGATTACCCCTTGGGGAACAGGTGTTTGGAATTTGAAGATGGTATGTATTTAATTAAATTGACTTCGGATAATACAATTCGAGAGCTTTTATTTATTAAGTAATAAATAGACGGTAGAATAGCTAAAACTGAATCGCAATACTTCCAATTTTTGCTTTGTTGCGAAACCAAGTATCGAAATCTGTAGTTTGCACCGTGCCATCTAAATTTCCGTCTGTTAAAGAGTATTGATTGGCAATGGAGGGATCGCTTTTCCAGACATCGTAATCAGTAGTTTGTATCACTCCGTCTTGGTTAAAGTCTCCTGCATGCAAACACCAAACGGAAGCCGATACTGAGTTGATTTCTTTCAATTGTTCAGCTCCAAAGGCCGTGTTGGCTGCAAGGCTGAAATCGAAGTTCATTATTCCATTGACTGATTCTACTGCAGTGCTACTCATGACGTCTAAATGATTTCTGTGGCGGACAAGAACAAAGTAATCATTGTTTATAATCGTATTTGTAAAGCGCAAAGAAGCTCCAGAAAAGGGATCCAGTACATTGCCCCATTTATCAAGCAATGCGATTTTTCGTTCTATGAGTGATGTGTTGTTGTTGCTATTGTTTATGCTTCCTGAACGGAGCTCCACTATAAGCCAGTCAACAATATTATTATTAGGGAAATTTGAAATGGAAAGGCTGGGAATATTGTAAGGCTGATTCTGATAAGGGTGCGATAATGGCAAGACGGGAAATTGAACAGTATTCATTTCGCCGTTTGATTGAAAAGGTCCTTCTAGAAACAAGCGAAGATTTAGAGTTAATTCAGCATTAGATTCAAATGCTCCTTGATCTACGATCCCTTCTTGAATTCTAGTATTTCCATCAAAATCAAGTTCACCATCATCCGAAACAAGGAAGCTCGGGTTTCCATTATTAATTGCTGGAGAATTTGGAGATAAATGGAAATCTTCATTGTTTGAGTCGATAAATTGAGGTATTGCATTTATAGAGTTTTGATCACTGCTGCTACCGTTCTGGTAATTGTCAAAACCGTCATAATAGGTGCCCTTGTAATCGTAGTAGAAATTGCTTTCAGAATAATATAGATTGTAATCTAGGAGAAGATTTTGGGAGTTGCTATTTTCTACATACATCATTAAATTAGAAATGTTGGTTCCAAAGATGATGTTGTTTTGAAGACTGCAATTCTCAGTATAAGAAATAACCAACTCTCCAGAGATGCCTCCTAGGCCTGTACTGGTTTTGTCATTCCCATAAAGCGTGTTGTTTCGAACTGTACAATCAATAACTTTCCCCGAAAAATTTGGAAAATCAAAACCTCCAATAGTGATTCCTGCATCGTCATTGGAGTAAATGATATTATTGCGAACTATTACATTGGAAGTTGATTTGCCAAAATTTTCGCAACCAATTTCAATGCCCCACTGACAGTCTGAAATTTCATTGGCTTCGATGATTAAATTTTTACCTCCATCAACATAAATTCCCGCAGCGGTAGCATAAGGTGATTTGCAAGAATATACTTGGTTGTTGTTTATTATCCCATTCCGTGCTTGGTCATTGCTGCTGGCTGTATTTTCATGGCCAATAACATCAATTCCAATGTTTTCTACATGATGAACTATGTTATTGGAAACCACAAACCCATCTACGTTTCCATTTACGGCTAATCCTTCGCTATATCCTGTCCGGCTGTCTCTTATCGTATTTCCATTTATTACCAATTCAGAAATAGCATTATTGGCATCCGTGCCGTAAATAATTATTGGTTGACTGTTCTTAGTAGAATTTGCAATCTCATTTGGATCGTTTGAAAAATGAATATTGCTGATCTCGTTATCTAGCAGTTCTATTCCAGTACAATTTCCTTCTACTAGAATGCCTTGTGCGTCAAGCTGAATATTGTTCCTTAATTCAAGCCCTTTTATGGTCACGTAATTTTGATCAAATATTCCTATGATAGCATCTGGGAAATTTATACCAGTGGCATCAAGAATCACTTCTTCGTTGTTGTAGTTTTGAAAAACGATTGGATTGCCGGCTGTTCCCGAAACATATACTTCTACTTTTTCAGAATAAATACCAGCTCTAATATTGACTACACTATTGGGAGTGGCTTCATTCATGGATTTTTGAATGCTTTGCCAAGGAGTTGCTAATGAAAGGCCGTCGTTATTATCATTCCCGTTGCTTACAGAAACATAGTATTGTGTTTGACCCTGCAGATGTAAACAAAAAGTACATAGGAGAAAGAAAAATAGGCTGATTGATTGCATGCTAGTGGTATTAGAAGTGAGCAGGTCAATTCTAAGATACGAGATTTGAATTAAGGCAATCGGTTGTCTAATAAAAAAGGGAGGATCATAATTCCCTCCCTTTTTATTGCTTTTTTCTACGCTTTAAAATTGAATTTCTATGCTTCCGAGTTTCGCTTTATTCGGCAACCAAGTATCAAAGTCGGTTGTTTGTACCGTTCCATCGAGGTTGCCATCGGTTCTAGAATAGGTTTGAAGAATGGAGGGGTCGTCTTGCCATTCATCATAGTCTGTCACTTGAATTACTCCATCGCTGATGTAATCGCCGGCATACATTGTCCAAATATTGCCCCCTGATCCAGTGTAATTCTTTAATTGCTCTATTCCTTGTGCTTGTGTTTGAGCAATACTGAAATCGTAAATGATACTGCTGTTGGTGGAAAATGCGAAAGTAGACATGATATCTAAGTGATTACGATGTCTGATGGCAAAGTAATAATTTGTCCCAACATCCAGGTTGCTAAACTCAAGAGGTCCTCCAGTTATAGGATGCACAATTAGTCCATCGCTTCGTAAGAAACCGACGTGTGCTTCTACTTTTGTGGTGCCGGCAGAACCACCGCTTAAGGCGGGAATGCCTGATCGTGCTTCTACCAGTACCCAATCAACTACGCCACTAGGAGCTGTTGTTGGAAATTCAGGGCCGTGTCCATACGTGGCATTGTTGTACGGGTGTGCGTTAGGAATTAGCCCTGAAGATTGCAAACTGGTTCGCATGCTGCCGTCGGTTTGCATCGCTCCTTCTAGGAAAACAACGAACGAGACCGAAAGGATATCACATCCGTCGGGAATGTTGTTGTTATTGTTGTCTATGTTGTCATCTGATCCCGGACATAAATCATCGGCATCACAAACGCCGTCTGCATCGGCATCTGGGCAATTACTATTTATTACTAGAGTATAATCTTCCACTTCTCCATAATCAAAACTGTCACAAGAGTTAACTGCTCCATCATAAGCCATACTTATTCGCATTCTAGTGCTTACGGGAGCAAAGCCTGTCGGTATTGTTATGTTTCCGCTC
>CALFBW010000305.1 GCA_937951415.1 uncultured Chitinophagales bacterium
TAAAGGAACAGGCAAGTGGGCGACGAGTACCATCGCGGATACTGGACAGGCTGCGACCATGATTCCCGCTGCATTGTTTGCGAGGTATTTATCCTTCTTTAAGGAAAAAAGACAGGCCGCAGAAGCCGTTTTTCCTTCATCGAAAGTAATAAATAAAGTATCGGTTCAAGCCTTGAAAAATGCTTATCAGTTTGCTCGAATAATAAATCACCACCAAGGATTTGAATTGATCGAAAGTGTTTCCAATCAACACCAGTGGAATGTTGATTTGTCTCAAGTGGCTCGAATTTGGACAGAAGGCTGCATCATAAAATCGGATTTGATGAAAAAGATTGCAGGGACTTTTGAAAGTAATAAAAACATCTTATTGAGTGATCCATGGAATAAATTGATTCGCGATACTCACCCGTCTATCCAAGAGGTACTTATTGCTTGCATTCGGAATCAATTCCATGTTCCTTGCTTTTCGGAAGCATTGAATTACTTTCATGGAATAAAAATCGGAGAGGGCGCTGCAAATCTTATTCAAGCGCAACGAGATTATTTTGGTGCCCACACGTATAAGAAAAAGAATGATCCTTCAGAATCCAATTATCATACGGAATGGGAGAGGAGTAATTGAGGTAACTAAAGATCATGGATTTTTTAATAGTTGAAAATTAGAATACCCCCAAGCCTACATTCAAACTTAAATGTGAGAGCTAATATTGATGAAAGCTAAAAACACAAGCTAGCGAAAGAGCTAGCCCTGTCTAGAATATAATCTGCCAGTAAACAAAAATAAGCACTTATTTACCCCAAAAACTCCGCTTGTTGCACAAAGGGCTGCTTATACAATCTTCTTCCCGTTGCCTTAAAAATGGCATTCGCAATGGCACCACCAGCGGGTGGAAGAGAAGGCTCTCCCAATCCTGTTGGGTCCACTGAACTTTCTATGAAATGCACTTCGATCTCAGGAGCCTCGCTGTTTCGAATCAAGCGATATTGATGAAAGTTGCTTGCAGAAGGTTTTCCATTTTCAAAACTCAAATCGCCAAACATCGCATGGCCCATCCCATCAATAATTCCGCCTTGAATTTGATTGATGGCAGCATCCGGATTGACCACAATGCCACAATCCACTACGCAAACAATTTTCTTTACAATTGGGCTTTGATCTTCTAGGACCACAGTCGCTATTTCCGCCACATGCGTGTTGTGCGAATAATAGGCACTGATTCCTTGGTATTCATCGCTGGCTGCACTTCCCCAGTTCGCTTTATCAGCAGCCATGCGAATACAAGCTTGCATGCGTTGCGGTTCGTACTCTATCTTTTCGTCTTTTTCGGCAACAGGAATTGCCTGCTCCAATAATTCTAGCCGCAATTCGATTTCGTCTTTCTTTAATAGTTGAGCCAATTCATCGAAAAACGATTGTTCGGCAAAAGCGAGAAAATTCGTGTAAGGCGCCCGCCATGCTCCTGTTGTAATTTTACTTTCTAAGGGATGTCCTATCACCTCAAGGTTCGGAATCGCTCCTGCTGGAAAGAAATTGGGAATCAAATCATACATATTCCCATTCACAGCGGCCTCCGTTAATCGGTAGCCTGTCACTTTATCATCCTTTATGCTTGCTTCAATTTTATATTTAATCGCAGGACGATAAGTGCCCGCCGTCATGTCATCTTCTCTGGTAAATAAAAGTTGAATGGGTTTTCCTGTCAGCTTGGAAATCTCCGCCGCTTCATCACTGAAATCTCCATACAAACGTCTACCGAAACCGCCGCCCATTCTGGTCATTTGCACTTCAATTTCCTTTTCGTCTCGTTCTAGGATTTTAGCCACTCGAGAGCGTGCCCAAGCAGGAGTTTGAATCGGTCCTTCCAAATAAACCTTGTCCGTTTGAACATCCGCAAAGAAGTTCATCGGCTCTAGGCAATTGTGCGGTAAAAAGGGCGATTCATAAATGCGTTCTAGCACCGTATCCGCTTCCGAAAATGCTTTTGCTACATCTCCATCATGACGCATGAAATTCTTGCTAGGCTTGTCTAGGAGCTTCCGCAAAGCAAGATCATGTTCCTCCGTGCTTTCCAATTCACTTTCGGCCTTGTAATTAGCAACAATACTTTTCTTGGCCTTTATCGCTTGCCAATTGGAATCGGCAATGACCGCAATTTTATTTTTGAAAGAAATAATTTCCTGAACGCCCGACATAGCTTTGGCTTTCGAGTCATCGTAGTCGACCAACTCTTGGTCAAAAGCTGGAGGACGCAAGACGGAAGCGTAAGCCATATTGGGCTTTTTCGTATCAATTCCAAACAGGCTTTTTCCAGTAAGAATTTTATCGAGATCTACATTTTTCTTCGACTTTCCAATAATTTGAAAGTCGGCTGCCTTTTTTAATTCAACATTTTCTGGAATTTCCTCCTCCGCTGCAGCTTCCGCAATTTCACCGTAGGAAATTTGTAAGTCTTCCGTTCCATAAATAATACCTTCTTTCGTCTTGCAATCTTTCGGATCAATTTCCCATTTTCTTGCCGCTGCATTGACCAGTATTTGGCGAGCCGTAGCACCCACCTTTCGAAGCGGCTCCCAAGCTTGACGAATCGATTGACATCCTCCAGCAACTTGTCTTTTGAAGTTGTCGGTATCGAGTCCCGCTTGCTCAACGATGACTTTTTTCCAATCAACATCCAACTCCTCCGCAATAAGCATTGGCATGGATGTTTTTATGTTTTGCCCAATTTCCGGATTGACCGAAAAGATCCGAACCACTCCATTATCACCAATCTCTAAAAAGGCATTGAGTTCCGTCCATTTATTCGGTAGTTCCAAAGCTGCCTCTATAACTTCTTGGGGTTGTTTGCAGCCTAGCAGGAAAGAAAATCCTAATACCATTCCACCAGATGCTGCACTGCTGAGCTTGAAAAAGTGCCTTCTATCCATGAGTTGTTTTTCTTAGTAATTGTGAAGAGTGCTTAAGCTTTCGAAGCCGTTTTTATGGCAGCATTTATTTTTAGATAAGTCCCACAGCGACAAATATTGCCTTGCATGGCATTTTTGATTTCTTGATCAGAAGGACTGGGATTCTTTTTTAGCAAGGCAGCGGCGCTCATCATTTGTCCCGTTTGACAATAGCCGCATTGTGGAACATCGTGTTCCTTCCACGCTTCTTGAACTGGATGATCTCCTTTTTCCGACAAGCCCTCTATTGTGGTAATAGCTCCAGAGATTGCACTAATTGGCAGGGCACATGAACGAATTGCTTTTCCATCGAGATGGACGGTACAGGCACCACATTGCCCAATTCCACAGCCGTATTTTGTGCCTACTAGATCGAGTTCATCTCTAAGGACCCACAAGAGGGGCGTGTCCTTGTCCACTTTTACCACTCTTTCTTTTTTATTGATTCTTAGTCTGAATTCTTGCATAATTAAAGCATCAATGAAATAATTTGGCGATACTTCTAAGGATCGGCCATGTACAAGGGAAGATAAGAAGAATCGTAAGAAAGCCTTAGTATTTATTTTTATTTAACGACAACTTAAAGAAATGAAGGCAAGTAGAAAGCAAAGGCATTTCTAGAGAAATTATTTACAACATCATCTTTCTCGAAGCTTGCCCAAGATTATTGCTGACTGAAAGCGGAATAATGCTCACTTTGGCTTCAATGAAATCATTATTTCCTGTATAGCTTCTTAAAATGTCAAAGGGCGGCACCACATCTCGTAGTAGTGTTCCGCTGCGTCGATAAAGTTCATCGTCTCGATTTTGTTGCAATTGTTTCGAAACCAGGCTAGTGAGTTGCGTCAAAATACTAATGGCAGTCGCGTAAGTGGGTTGTGCTGCCATTAATGCTTTAACACCCATAGATAAGGCTTCGCTAGAAATGACTTGCTCCACAGTTTGACCTAATTGACGCAAGTCTCCATCACTTTCCATAAAGAGTAAGGAATAAACTAGAAATTCTCCTGGATTACTGGGACCATAAATTAAATGTCCTTGTCCATCAAATTCTACTTTGTCTCCTTTGCGCACATTCGGGAAAGGCATAATGTTAATCTCTAGCGCTCGTTCTTGAATGCCCCAAGAGTCAATCGCCATGGAAATAATGTAGGGCTCGCTGTAGCGTTGAAGAATTCCATCTGCGCGCTTCAATAAGGTGAAGTCCTTGATGACCACAGCAATCTTGTCTTCTTCCTTTTGGAAATCTTCTGCTTTTAATCTTGCCATAAATATATTTGCCATAGACTGCTTCCTTAAGTGATTTTAAACGGACCAGGAGCTTTATTAATGCAGTAATTATTGTACATAGCGGTCCAAAATTTCCTTGATCTCCCAATTCTTTTCTGATAGCAATACCACTTCCTTCTCCTTGTTTTCAGCTCCTCGAAATTTTACGATTAAATTTGAAGAATCCCTCTCCGTCTTTAGATCTGTCGAGATCAAATTCTGCAACGGAACTCTATGAAGCAAACCATTTTTCTTGCTAATAAATGTCCGGCCTACATTGGTCTTCAATATAAGTTCTTTATCCGTGATTAAGATATGTAAAATTTTGCCGACTCCCGTCTGTCTTCCAATAAATGATTTCGTGTAAAGACCCGAGACGGATTTTGGGGAATAAATCATTTCACCCGAATCGGGATCTTGGAAGGTTCCAAGTAAACGATTTGCTATGAAAGAAAGGACGCAACAAATAAAAATTACTGCAACAAGCCAAATCCAGCTTAAGTTTTTAACAATAAACGCCAGTGCGTCCCACATCTTTTTTATTCAGTAATACAGCAATACATTCGCTACTTAAATGCAAGCGTTCTTATTTATTGCAAGAGAATCAATAACTGGACAATGGAAATCAAGAAGCGACTAATTAACAGCTCTTAAGCATTTTGACCAGTTGGGTTTCCAAGTTCCAGGATGTGTTGACAGCCAAACGAAAATGGGTTTTCCAAGTATATGGTCTTCAGGAACAAAGCCCCAATATCTGCTGTCTTGTGAATTGTGGCGGTTATCACCCATCATCCAGTAATAGTCCATTTTAAAAGTGTACTCATTGGTGGGTTTTCCATCTAAGTAAGCTTGTCCGTTTTTCCATTCAAAGCCAGGATTGTTTTCATAGTCTTTGAAACATCGGCGGTACAATTTGTAATTAGCTTCGTTTAAAGTGATCGTTGCTCCTTTTTTCGGAATCCAAAGTGGTCCAAAATTATCTCGATTCCATTTGAAATTTTCATCGTGTGGGAATACATCCTTATCCCAAACTCCGGGAGTATCCGTCATTCTTTGAACAGATTTAATGGCATTTATGCTTTTTACCTTTTCTACTTGTTCTTCGCTTAGATGAAAACCGACTTTTCTTCGGTAATCGTCCATCGCAAAATCTCTGATCTCCAATTTGTCTCGCATCTTTTTATTCAAAGCAGCATAACCTTCCACCTTGTAACCGAATTGGAGGCGCTCTGGATTTTCCATGGCAGTTCCATTGATGTACACTTGGGTTTCCTTGATTTCAAGGGTGTCACCTGCAATACCTACACATCTTTTGACATAGTTGTCCCGTTTGTCAATCGGTCGAGTGATTACCTCAAACTTATCATGAATAACATCTCGACCAGCTTGTCGCACCATTGCTCTATAACTCTGCGAACTTTGATATTCTACCGTGGTGGTATCTCCATCAGGGAAATTAAATACTACAATACTACCATTGTCGATGGACTCTAAGCCCGGCAAACGTTTGTAGGGTAGATCAATAGCTTCAGAATAAGAATTCGCCGTCGAGCCTGGCATCATATTATGTAAGAACGGTATCGACAAAGGCGTCATGGGAATTCTCGCGCCGTAGTGAAATTTCGAGACGAAGAGTTTGTCTCCCACCAACATACTTCCTTCCATGGAAGAGGTGGGAATGGCATAAGATTGCAAGGCAAACATATTGACCAAAGGAATTAGCACTAAGGCAAAGATCAGGGTCTCGCCCCATTCCAAAATGGTTTGTTTACGCTCTTGTTTCTTTTTGCGTGATACCGTTCTTGCTGTATATTTCTTCGCCATGCGCTTGAATTCGTTCTTACTTCCAACGCAAAAATACCCTTCTGCCAGCAATTACTGGCTGGATTTTTCAAAACCTTAACAATAGGGTCGTGAAATCTACGGGAACTAGCCTTTATTGCTTACTCACAATGATCTTTTCTCGGAAAATTACTTCTGATTTATTAGCAATGTTAAGAATGTACATGCCTGCCTCTAAGTGAAAGTTAAGTCGCTCTGCATTAGTTGGAAGTTGTTCATGGATGATTTGTCGGCCATTTAGATCGAAAAAACTGTAGTAGAGTTCTTTGTCAGAGCTGTTGGTCCAATGCAGATTTAGGTGGTCGTTTGCAGGTTGTGGAAATGCTTTGACTGAATAATCCGCAGTCTCCGACTCTTCCAGTAATCCGGTAACAGCACCTTCCATTTCCAGTTCTATTTCAAGGTCCAAAGCATAAGCTTTTCCGTCCGCATCAATGATCTGTCCTTCTCGTACTTGAATGAGGTCTTCCAAGGCTGCTAGGCTTGCGAAGGTCTGGTTCAATTTACTACTCATTACTGCCAAAAGGCCTTCGCCCGTTTTCCCCATTTGATCGCTTCGCACAATGCTAAGGTGCTGATGGAGGTCGACTGTTTTATCAAATAACAGTGTGCTTGCATCAAAGGCCCAGTCCGTTGAAAATTCTGTATCCCAAGTTTCTAAGTTTAGAGCCGCTCCAGCATTTATTACTAAAGACAAACCATAAAAATTTTGAATAAGCTGTTGATTGTTTCCAAGTTCTAGCTCCATATTAACCGTACTACCTGCCGTTAAGTCATCTACTTTGATTTTGATTTTGAGGGGCAGGGTCTTTAAGAGATTGCTAGACCGAAAATGTAAGCCCTGAAAGTTTGCGTCAATGACAGCGAGATCTTCGACATCGATGATTCCGTTTCCATCGGCATCTCCATGTGCTAAATTGCTTCCATTCGGAAAACTGTAATTCCAGTGGTCAAAGCTCTGCCCAAACCAATCGGAAGCATTGTTTTCTCGACTTGGTCCCACTTCATTGTAGGCTAAAGCAATTTGCAAAACATCGTAAATATCAACCGTACCGTTTTCATCACAATCGCCTGGCCAGACCTGTTCGCCTAAGGGCTGATAGTGCGAAACACCTGCGCTATGGGCTACCCATAAATTGCCTTCTGTATCCACAAAAAGATCTTGTATACTGGCGTTTTCTATTCCTCCTATGCTTGAAAATCCACTCGTAAAATCGAGTTCGTAAATGTGGTTCCCATCCGTGAGCCACAAGCCGTCCTCAGATGATTCTAGGGCGGTGATATTGTTTGATGATAAACCGTTTGTTGGCAAGGGAGACCAAGAACCGTCGAGGAAGTGCTCTAGACCATCAACAGTCAAAACGACTACGGAGGCATCATCAAGAATTTGAATAATCGGATTGTTAGCAGTCGCTTTCGTGGAATTGGTCCAAGAACCTGCAGCATCGAGGCTTAGGTAATTGCCATTTTGAACTGCCGCCCAAATTTTTCCTTGTGCATCAATTTCCACTTGTTGAATGATCCCTAATTGATCGTTTGGAAGTGTTTGACTTTGCCATTCTCCGTTTACTCGCTGCACCACATTTGCTGCTAGACAAGTGACGACTTGATTGCCGCGTACCGCTAGGCTGTTGAGGGCAGTACTTTCATAGACCAATTCAAAAGTGTCGCCGTCGTAAACAACGATTCCATTAGAAGTCAAGAGCCAATAATTTTGTTCGTCGTCAATTTCTACTTGTAAAACATCAATATCGTTCAGACCTTCTTCTTCCCGAAAAGACTCCCACTGCACTCCATTGAATTTCGCTAAGCCGCCATTTCTGATTCCAAAAAGTAACTCTCCTGCTTCGTTTTGTTGAATGTGATTAACCGTTCCGCTGGCGTTATCAGCCAACAATCCATCGCCATCTTTCGAGCTGATTTTCTGCCATTCATCGTTTAAATAAAAAGAAATACCATCTTGTTCTCCAATCACGCAAGCTCCCGGACTTAAGGGTAAAACGGTCAAGGGTTCTTCTCCTAACGGAATGTTTTCTCCCGCTTCGAAGCTCTGCCAGGCACCATTTACTTTTTTATGTACACCTGCATTTGCTCCGCGATGCACAAACCAAATCTCCCCATTCGATTGACAAGAAACGGCTATTCCATCTTTGCCACTTAGGAGGCTTTCAGCTTCAAAGTTGCCATTTGCATAGGTGCAAAGGCCCGCTTCTGTTGCCAGCCAAACTTTGTTTTCCGTATCTGTGGAAATGCTAGCCACTGCTTGTCCGCAGGAGCTATCCAAAGGATGGCTTTCCCAGGTTTCATTTTGAAAAGACAGGAGTTGAGGACCAGGAGTACCTGTGGCGGTCCAAATCAAATCGTTTTGGTCTATGTGTATAGTGGTTAATAGGTTTAAAAAACTAGCGGGAGGGGAGTAGCTCTCAAAAGCCTCGTCTTGCATCTTAATTAAACCCGCTGCCGAACTTATCCATAATGTTCCCTCACTATCAATGGCCAATCCAGTCACTTGTGCACTGGGCAATCCTTCAAGAATAGAATACTGTTTCCATTCCCAGCCATCAAATCGAAAAAGCCCTAGGTCAGAGGTTCCTACCCACAGTATTTCATTTTGATCAAAAAGAAGACTGCTTACGTTTTGTAGCGGTTTTCCAGCAGCTTCATGATAATTGGTCCAATTAATGCCGTTAAAATAGCTCAGCCCATTCTCCGTTCCCATCCATAAATTTCCCATGCTGTCTTCGACAATTGACTTGACGTAATCCCCAGCGGGAGCATTTTGAATTGTATTAGCCTTGTTGTAATGCGTCCAGTTTTGTCCTGTTAAAGCGACGCATAAGAATAATCCTGCGAGTAGCCAGTATCCTCTTCCTTTCATTTTCACCTTTTATTCCCGTAGGTTATCCACGGCATATTCCTCAATATGTGATTGAAATTAGTAACATATTCCGTAAAAACATAAGAAAGCAGACAAAGAAAGCTCGCTTGTCTTGCAAGTGTAAACTGCTGTAGTAAGACCAATATTAGTCTGAGAATTAAGGATTGTTAGGAGTGCTTTGTGAAGAAAATTCTCTATCTTATTGGGCTAAAATAAGTCGCTTAAATGAGGGGAGGAACGGGACAGAAATTTTTGGCAACAGCTTGCCTATTGGCACTTTTGCTCGCCTTTGCTTTTTCTTGGTATTCCTTTCAAGCGCCCACACCTTCTTCCGAAGATTCAGGCAAACCCTACAATCACGCTAGGGCATTTGCAATGGTGGAAGAACTGGCTGCTGCTCCACATGGTATCGGTTCAGCACGGCATTCTGAATTAAGAGATTATCTGAAGGAAGAGTTAACAGCCTTCGGGTTTGATGTTCGAATTCAGCGCAAATTGCTGTCTCGAAAATACCAAGGACATCAAGTTGCCTATTATTTGCAAAACATAATTGCAGAAAAGAAAGGTACAGGAAATAAGGAAAAAGTCATTGGCTTGATGGCACATTATGATTCGCAGCCGCATACCCCAGGAGCTGCCGATGATTGCGCTGGCGTTGCTGCCATCGTGGAAGCTGGTCGCGTCTTAGCGCAAGAGCATTTAGAACACGATTTAGCGATCATAATTACCGATGGTGAAGAAGGGGGACTTTGGGGAGCGGATGCTTTTCAATACGATCCATTACTAAAACGGATTGGTTTATTAGTCAATTTTGAAGCAAGGGGAAATAGAGGCGTAGTATCCACCTTTGAAATGTTTGGCAATATTGATTGGATGATTCCTGAGTATGCAAAAGCTTTGGACCACCCCTTTGCCAATTCTGTTTCTTATGAGGTGTATCAGCGAATGCCTAATAAAACAGATTTTACCATTACTCGAGAACAGGAAATTCCTGGATTTAATGTGGCATTAATTGGTGGCCATGCTGCTTATCACAGCATGATTGATAATCCAGAAAACTTGGACAAGGGGAGTTTGGAGCATATGCTAGAGTATGCAACAATGCTTCCTTTGCATTTCGATAAGTTAAACCTTGAACAAGCTTTTCCTCCTGTCCAGAACAATATGCTATTTTTCAATCCTGTCGGCTACTTTTTCCTTGCTGTGCCTATTTGGGTATTGCTGCCCGTATTGGTATTTGTCACTATTTGTTTCTTTATTGGGTTTTTATGGCAAATAAAAGATCGAAAATTCACACTGACCAACTTTGTCGCGTCATTGATTTTGTGGTTAGTCTTTCTTGCGTTTAGCATGGGCCTAACTTGGGGTATTTGTGTTTTATTAAAATTCTTAAACCCTTCATTCGCGCATTATTTAATGGGAGGAATTTATCCTTTGGAATGGCACGCGCTAGGATTTAGTTTCTTAGTGCTCGCACTATTTGTAGCATTTTCCAGTTTATTCGTAAAGAGATACAAAGCTCCCGCTTGTGCTTCAGCAGGAATTTTCTTATGCTTAATTATTGCCGCACCGCTTTATTTCTTTGTTCCTGGCGCGTCCTATTTATTGATTTACCCTTTGCTTTGGGCTTCTTTTATTTATTTAATAAATGTCTTTTTAGATGGTTTAGGTCACAAAAAAAGTACACTTTTTGCAGCTGTGAATTTCCTAGGAGCTTTGCCCATTATTTTATTTATGATCCCCATTATCAGCTTATTGCACGATTCTTTCGGACTGTCGATGGCGTTTTTACCAGTTTTCCTTTCTAGCCTGTTACTGATAATGCTGTTTCCTTTCTTTACGCTAATTATTGGCCAGATTGGAAGACTCACTTTTGGTCTTTCTCTAATTGCTTCGCTAGCATTTTTTGTTGGAGCATCTTATTATTTTGCACCATCGGAAGAATTTCCCTTGCAATCGAGCATGATTTATTTTGAGGATGCAGATGAGGATTCTGCTTGGTGGGGATCAGAATTCGCTGATACAGATTTTTGGACGGAAAACTATTTTCAAGAATTGGTAGATAAACCAAAGGATCTAGAGTACTTGAATGATATGCAATTGCTAAGTGATGCTCCTGTACTGGATGCAGTAGAGCCAATAATTGAAGTAATAAAAGATACTATTATTGATGGTCAGCGTTTTGTCGAAACCAAGATACAGCTCGATTCAAGTGCTTCTTCTTTGGGAATAAAAGCAGCAAAAGGAGTGAGTTATCAATTGCGCTTGCCTGGATTGTCTGATCAAATTGGTGGCGGTAATGATTTCTTAGAGTTGATGGGGATGCCCGATGATCGAACATTTATAGCTACTTGGACGAGCAATAATACGAGCAATATAAAACTAGATTTATATGTGCAAAAAATTGGGCTACCTACCGAGATTTTGGAAACACCAATGCCGCCTTCGATAATTCCGGGAACGGGCTGGAAATCTCATTTAACTATTCTTAAAAAACAATTTACACTTTAGTATGCCTACGGTATTTCCCAAAACCAGTGATTTAGTATTTCCAGAAAATTCGGAAATTGTGATTCATAGATATGATTTACAGTTCAAACGACCAGCCGGAACCTCTAGGGGGGTTTTAAAGCATAAGCTCAGTTGGATTTTAGAATTGGTGGATCAGGTGAGCGGAGAATCTGTAGGTTATGGTGAATGTGGTTTGTTGCGAGGATTGTCCTTTGACGATCGAGAAGACTATTTTGATGTCCTTGAAGGAATCTGCAAAGAAGCAAGTGCTTCTGGGCGGATAGAGCGGGAAGATTTGAAAGACTGGCCTTCAATAGAATTTGCCCTAGAGATTTTGTCAGAATCATGGCAGGCAAGTAATCCCTTTGATTTATTCCCATCACCATTTCTTGAGGGTACATATGGGATTCCAATAAATGGCTTGATTTGGATGGGAGAGGAGTCCTATATGCTGGAGCAAATTGGAAACAAAATAGAAGCTGGTTTTAATTGCATAAAAATAAAAATTGGTGCCCTAGATTGGAAAAGTGAATGGGCTTTGCTGCAAAGTATTCGGAAAGAGTTTCCTGCTCAACTTGAGATTCGCGTAGATGCCAATGGCGGTTTTTCACCTTGCAATGCTATTTATGTTTTACATCAATTGCATCAGTTGAATATTCATTCTATCGAACAACCAATTCGCCAAGGACAATGGAAAGCAATGGCCGATTTATGCAAGAACAGTGCATTGCCAGTCGCTTTGGATGAGGAACTGATTGGAATAGTTGATCGAGAACGGAAAGTGGAAATGCTGGAAGCCATAGCTCCAGAATACATCATTCTAAAGCCCAGTTTTATAGGAGGATATCGTGGCACACAAGAATGGATCGAGCTAGCAGAAGAACGCAATATTGCATGGTGGATTACTTCGGCTTTAGAGTCGAATATCGGCCTGAACGCCATTGCTCAATGGACGGCTTTGTTGAAGAATGACTTGGCACAAGGCTTGGGAACGGGAGCGCTTTATACCAATAATGTTGAGAGTAATTTAGAAATAAAAAAGACACGTTTGTTTAGCGTTCCTGACAAGTCGTGGAACCTAGCTCCGATCTACAAGCAATAAATGTGAAAAAC
>CALFBW010000306.1 GCA_937951415.1 uncultured Chitinophagales bacterium
GTTCTTGCGCCTCCAATAAAAGCGCTGAAATAACATTGCTGAAAGCTAAAGAGGCAGTGCGCGCATAACGAGAAGTAATATTGGGTACGCAGTAATGAATCACTTCATGCTTAATAAAAGTCGGTTCTTTGTGAGAGCACATTTCAGAAGTCTCAAAGCAACCACCTTGATCAATACTTACATCAATTACAACGGAACCAGGTTTCATATTTGCCACCATATCCTCTGAAACCACACAAGGACTTCGACCCGTTTCGGAATGAATCGCTCCTATAACCACCGCTGCATTTCGCAGTTCCTTTTTCAATACTTTCGGAACAATACTCGAAGTGTAAATGCGGCGCCCAAGGTTATTTTGCAGCCGCATTAGTTTGTACAGATTATTATCAAAAACTCGAACATCTGCACCGAGTCCTAGTGCAGCGTGTGCAGCATATTCTCCTACAACTCCAGCCCCTAAGATGACCACTTTAGCGGGTGGAATTCCTGAAACACCTCCTAACAATAAGGCGCGCCCGTGTTTCGGGTTTGCCAAATATTCAGAGGCAATCAAGATTGATGCATTCCCAGCAATTTCGCTCAAGATCCGGACAATAGGAAAAGTCCCATCACGGTCCTTCAAATACTCGTAGGAAATGGCGGTAATTTTCTTTGCCATCAAGGCTTCTAAACGATCCGCTTCTAAACTTGGCAAGTGAAGGGTTGAAAACAAAATTTGACCATGCTTCAGCAAGTCAATCTCCTCATCGGTAGGCGGCGACAGTTTTATTATGATATGCGCTTCAAAGACCTTCTTCTTTTCGAAGGCGATTTCGGCACCCGCTTCGGTGTAACTTATATCAGGAAAATGGCATTTTTCTCCGGCTCCAGATTCAACCACTACATGATGACCCCTTCCTACCAACAACTCTACAGAGCTGGGTGTTAAGGCTACCCGACGTTCTTGAAAAGTGGACTCCTTGGGAATACCAATAAACAAACGGCCATCGTCCGAATCAACAGCCAATGGTTTGGCCATGGTAGCCAAGCCATATTGTCTTAACAGTTCACCGGATCCCTCTGGCATAATTCTCCTTTTTATGATTCCTTAAAAACTTCTACCAATCGCTTATCAGCACTTACAGCTTCAAGCTTAACGACAACAGCTTCATCTAGTAAATCCATTGCTAACTGTGGCCATTCAATAAACACATAAGCGCCTTGTTCCAAATAATCTTCAAAACCGATATCGAATAACTCTTCCGCCTCTTCTAAGCGGTACAAGTCGAAATGAAAGACTTTATGTGGCCCTCGGTATTCGTTTACCAAAGCATAAGTGGGACTCGAAACCTCGTCCTCTACACCCAATTGTGCGCAAATGGCTTTTATTAAAGTCGTTTTACCTGCTCCTAGCTCGCCAAAAAATACGAACACCCGTTCATTTTTGCAAACTTCCAGTATAGCTTTAGCAGTAGATTCGACTTCTGCAATCCCATTTATCTCTCTAGACCAATTCATCTGTAAGAGCTTATTTATTACTTATGTTAGCTATTGCCCTTTCGAGTTCAAGACCACAAAAGGAATCACCACTTCTTCTAAGGATAAGCCACCGTGCTGGAATGTATTTCCGTAGTAATTCACGTAATGGTTGTAGTTGTTAGGATAAACAAAAAAGTCGTCATTCAAGGCAAAAATGAAAGTGGAGCTCACGTTCGGACGTGGCAATCCAGCTTTGATAGGATCTTTAAAGGCCAAAACATCAGAAGCCTTGTAGTTTAAATTCTTACCGTGCTTATAGCGTAGATTCGAAGTAGTGTTTTTGTCACCCACCACTTTCACTGGATTGTGCACACGCATGGTTCCATGATCTGTGGTAATCAATAAACGAATCTTCTTCTCGGAAATACGCTTTAAGGCATCCAATAAAGGCGAGTGCTCAAACCATGAGCGTGTTAAAGAGCGATACGCCACTTCATCACTGGCCAATTCCTTCAAAACCTCCATTTCGGTTCTCGCATGTGAAAGCATGTCTACAAAGTTGTAAACAATGACATTCAAATCTTTGTCCAACATGTTGTGGACATTGTCCACCATATTCTTACCATTCTCGTGGTTCGTAATCTTGGTGTAGCTGTATTTGTAATCTTTGCGCTTTCGTTTCAATTGCTCTCGCAAGAAATCGCGCTCGTGGTTATTTTTTCCACCTTCGTCAATATCATTTTTCCAGTATTCGGGATGCTGTCTCGACATCTCCGCCGGCGTCATTCCTGAAAAAATTGCATTTCTACTGTACTGTGTCGACGTTGGCAGTATGCTAAAGAACATTTTCTCTTCTTCTACAGTATAGAAGTCGGCCAGTAGCGGCTCAATGGTTTTCCACTGATCGAAACGCAAGTTGTCGATTACGCATAAAATGGTTGGGATACCATCGTCCATATTGGGGAAGACCAAACGATCAAAAACTTGATGCGATAAAGTTGGCCCCTCTTCTTCTCCACTAATCCACGACAAGTAGTGCTTCGAAACGTAACGAACAAATTCAGCATTTGCTTCCGTTTTTTGCATGTTCATGACATCTGCCATTTCCCGACCTTCGGTGTTACCGAGCTCTAGCTCCCAGTAGATAATACGCTTGTATATCTCCTTCCACTCTTCGTGATCCAGACCCATCTGAATTTGCGAAAAGATAGTACTGAAGGTTTGCTGGTAATTGGAATTCGTTTTCTCACTTACCAATCGTCTTCCTTGCAAGACTCTTTTCAAAGTCAATAGGATTTGATTCGGCTTTACAGGCTTAATGAGATAATCGGTGATTTGCGAACCGATCGCCTCTTCCATGATGTCCTCCTGCTCGTTCTTAGTGATCATAATCACTGGAACATTGTTGTCGATTTCCTTCAACTTCGCCAAGGTATCAAGCCCGCCGATTCCAGGCATACTTTCATCCAGGAAAACCACGTCTAAACGTTCTTCTTTGAATTTTTCAATGGCATCATAACCATTGGTCACTGGAATGATTTCGTAACCTTTCTCCTCGAGAAACATGATTTGGGGCTTCAAATGATCAATCTCATCATCTGCCCACAGAATTCGCACTTTTGCGCTCATAAATAGCTGGTAGTTTTGGGTATTCCTGCTTTTAACGGCACAAAAGTACGTCCAATTGTCAGCCTGTGCTTTATCTTTTTTATTACTGTACTTCTATTTCCTCGACCGAGAACCAGCAATAGCTCAATTTTAGTCGTTATTCCTGCTTTTTTGAAGGGATATTAGCTGCTTAGGTCTATTTCTAGGGCGAGTGGACATGCTAGGCTTATTCATATGGCGGATGGGCTGGTAGGCCTATTTTATATGGCGGGTGGGCTGGTAGGCCTATTTTATATGGCGGGTGGGCTGGTAGG
>CALFBW010000307.1 GCA_937951415.1 uncultured Chitinophagales bacterium
GTAAAGGGAATAAAAAATCAAGAATTCAACAAAGGTGAAATCGCGGTTATTGTGGATCAACTAGAGGATAAAAAAATATTCTTAATCGACAATATCAAATAAAAAATAAATAAACAAAAGATATTCAAATGAGCGGAACAATGTTAGGTTTAATAGCAGTAGGAATTTTACTTGTAATCATAGCAGGTCTCCTCTACTGGCTTGCAGGTATGTACAAAAAAGTACCCCAAGGAGAAGTTATTGTAAAAACAGGTTCCGGAGGAACCAAAGTAATTACTACTGGAGGCTTCGTTTACCCACTACTTCATAAAATGGAGTTAATGGATATTCGAGTAAAGAAAATCGAAATATCCAGAATCGGAAAAGACGGCTTGATTTGTCAAGACAATATGCGGGCCGATATTAAAGTGGCCTTTTTCCTAAGGGTAAATGAGGACCCCGAAGACATTAAGAAGGTAGCTTCTACCATTGGTTGCGAGCGTGCTTCAGACATTGAAACACTAAATACACTTTTTGAAGCGAAATTTTCAGAAGCCTTGAAAACCGTAGGTAAACGTTTTGACTTTGTCGAACTTTACGATTCTCGAGAAAAATTCAAGCGAGAAATTATCGACGTTATTGGTACAGATTTAAATGGTTATCGTTTGGATGACTGCGCGATTGACTACCTAGAACAAACACCATTGGAGTTCTTGAAAAAAGACAACATTCTAGATGCCGAGGGTATTAAGAAAATTACGGAGTTAACTGCTGACCAAAACATGAAGGCGAATTTGATTCGTCGTGATGAAGAAAAAACAATTACGAAGCAAAATGTTGAGGCACGTGAAGCTATTCTGGAATTAGAAAAACAATTAGCGGAGCAAGAGCAAAAACAACAAAGAGAAATTGCTAACATTACGGCCAGGGAAGAAGCCCAGGTATTAAAGGTGAATGAAGAAGAACGTTTATTATCTGAAACCGCTCGCTTAGAAACGGAAGAGAAAATTCGAATTGCAGAAGAAAACATGGAGCGACAAGTAATTGTTGCAGCGAAAAATAAAGAACGAACGGAAGCCGTTGAAACGGAAAGAGTAGAAAAAGATCGTTTGTTAGAAGTTACAGAAAGAGATCGCATTGTTACTTTGGCCGAAATCGAAAAAGAAAAAGCCATTGAAGAAGAGCGCAAGCAAATTCAAGATGTTATTCGCGATCGAGTGATGGTGGAAAAAGGCGTGGTCGAAGAACAAGAAAAAATCAAAGATCTACAAGCCTTTAAAGAAGCGGATCGTCAAAAACAAGTAGCCATTACCAAAGCAGAGGAATTAGCAGAAGAGACTTTAGTACAAACCATAAAAGCTGCAGAAGCTTCTCGTCAAGCCGCAGAGTTTACAGCGAAGCAACGTATCATTGAAGCACATGCTGCGGAAGAAGCTGCCACCAAAGAAGCGGAAGCTATCAAAATAATGGCAGAAGCGGAAGCAAAGAAATTTGCAGCACAAGGATTATCAGAAGCGGAGGTAAAGGAAGCAATGGCTACTGCCTTGAAGCACGAGGGAGAAGCCGAGGCTTCTATTATTGAAGCAAAAGCAGAGGCTGAAGCCAAAGGAATTGAAGCGAAGGCAATTGCTCAAGCACAAGCTGATCAGCAATTAGGATTGGCAGAAGCGAAAGTTATTGAGGCAAAAGCTAGCGC
Organism: uncultured Chitinophagales bacterium; assembly: GCA_937951415.1. GTDB lineage: Bacteria > Bacteroidota > Bacteroidia > Chitinophagales > UBA2359 > CALFBW01. The sequence continues at coordinate 1,676 of CALFBW010000307.1, forward strand.
GATGCGCGAGCAAGGACTAAAAGAAGCCGAGGTAATTGAAGCACAAGCCAAAGCGGAAGCACAAGGAATTTCTGATAAAGCAGAAGCCATGAAACAATTGGACGGTGTTGGAAGAGATCACGAAGAGTTCAAATTGCGTTTGGAGAAAGACAAAGAAGTAGAAATGGAGCACATCAGAGTACACGAGCACATTGCAGAGGCACAAGCGAGAGTACTTTCAGAAGCCTTGAAAAGCGCGAAGATCGACATTGTTGGCGGTGAAGCTACCTTCTTTCAAAACATCATGGGAGCCATTTCACAAGGAAAGCAAATTGATCGTTTGATTGACAGCAGTGAAAATCTCCAAGATGTAAAAAGGGCCTTAATAAATAACGGAGATGCTAGCTTGATCGATTCGGTAAAAGCACTGATCGCCAAAGTAGGATTAAGCTCAGAAGACATTAAGAATTTGTCGGTCTCTAGCCTAATTCTCAATCTGCAAGATGAGTTGACGAGTGACAAAGACAAGTCAACTTTGAAAAAGCTAAAAGCTGCCACCTTAGAGATGGGCATCGGAAATGCCTTGCTCAAGGACGTACTTTAAAGTAAAAAGGGCGAAACGCTAGAAGAATGGAATCCCAGCTCCTTTCGGAATGCGTTTCGCCTACATTACTCTTCATTTATTATTCGCCTTAAACAGACAGCATAAGCATGGCCGACCAGCAGGATAGCGTTCAACTGGAACAGGGAAATTATGAGATTATACGCAAGCGCTTGCAGCAACATGGAAAAGTGTTGCAAGAGCGTTTGAATGCCCTAAACCTTGTTCGAAAGGAAGTTTTTGGAAACATCGAATTCAGTCTCAAATCAACCGACCGTATACAAACAGCAAACAATTGCCAAGCGGCAGATATTGTTGCCTTGGAAAAAATTTGCCTGTTCGGGTACAATGTGCATATTGGTCTTCGTGCTGAAGTAAAAGTAGAAGATGTATTTAGTGCTTACGCATTCAATGGTGAACACTTCGATGCTGGCAGTATTGAATTCATAAAAAAACCAGAGTTTGATTCTGATTTCCAGAACCTATATCGTTATTATCGAAATACTGTTTTCCGCAGATTTATTTTGCAAAACGGTTTTCTCTATATGCTTTTCCAGACCAGTGACAAATCTTACGATCTCAAAGCCTTTAAATGGTTAATAAATGGCGACAGCCTTGACTATATTGACGACAGGAGCTTCCATGAAATAAAGGAAGCCCCGCAGCATGAGTTTCGTTGGAAAAAAGCAGGACATGAAAATTACCGAAAGGGTCGCTTTCCACATGTTTCCATATTAGATCGAGTATTCGTAGAAACCACTGGTGGTGATTTGACCATAAAAATCGAAAACAATACGGACTCCGGGGAAGGTTTGTATGCCGAAGAAGTCGACCAAAAAGATCAAACATTAGATGATGCAGAATTCGCTTATGCTGATTTGGGCAACCTCATTGCATTACGGATAAAACCTTATCAAGAAAAGGCACGCCATTATGTTTATAATGAAAAGGCGCAAGCGGTCCGGAGAATTGAGACCCTAAAAGATTCGGCTGTCCTGTTACCAGATAATCATGGAATACTTTTTCCCGATGGTTATTATTTGCAAACAGGAGATTTCAAACGCTTTGACCACGGCCTCAAAAATCTGCGGTTTGAAAGACGCATCTCTTCTCCCAACGGGGAAGACATTCTGTACGTTTTCCATGATGAAGATCGCGACTATTTATTACTATCATACAATGTCATTAACCAAGAGATAGCCACCCCTATTTCCTGTAATGGATTCACCGTATTTGAAAAAGGGCAATTGTGTTATTTCAAGGCAGAAAATCAAGCCACGAAACATCACATGATCCAAATCTGGGATACTCCCTTTATGAAATTGGAGTTTCTCCCGCAGGGAAATACCGACAATTATTTATTTAAAGTCGGAAACAAAGAGATCGTGAAAGGAATGGCAGAAAGTAATGAGCTGCTAGTTCTTTTGCAAAAGGACGACAGCTATTCCATGCTCTACAGTGAATTGGTCAAGCGTTCGACCGATCTTGTAGATTCCTATTACTGGCTCGACCAGGAAGACGCTAAGCAATTGGCTGCTCCAATAAAAGAAATTCGGAATACGGCGAATGCTGCCATTGATGAATACGAAAAAGTTCGAAAACTACGAGCACAAGCACAGCATCAGATTCAGGAATTAAATGCAAGCTCTAAAGAACTATTCAAACGATGTAAATCCGGATACTTCGAATCCATTAACGACTTCGTGGAAGCCATAGCGGCTCTTCGAAAACTGCGCGGCTCTTTGATATCTGCCAAAGAAACTCGATATATCAACATTGGTCAAATAGAAACACTAGAGGCCTCTACGGGTCAAATTACCGAAGAATTGAGTCAAAAGTGTGTGGCCTTTTTATTAAAAGAAGAGTCTCTTGCACCCTACGAAAAAAGAATAGCAGAAAGTAATGCAGCAATAAATAAATGCGAAACGGCCAAGCAATCGCAGGAGTTGCTAGAAAACTTCAATCAACTGGCGAGTGAATTGGAAATGCTGATTGAAGTAGTGAGTAATCTAAAAATCGAAGATGCTACACAAAGCACTCGAATCATAGAACAGATTTCTGCGATCTTCGGCCAACTAAACAGTTCAAAAGCAAGACTCAAAAAGCACGAAAAGAGTTTACGTGGTACGGAAGCGGTAGCAGAGTTCGGCGCTCAATTAAAACTAGTTGATCAGGCGGTAGTGAGCTATTTGGATATTTGTGAAAGTCCGAAAAACTGCGAAGATTACTTGACCAGAGTAATGGTGCAATTGGAGGAGCTAGAAGGGCGCTTTGCCGATTACGAAGAGTTTACCGCACCACTCGCTGAAAAGCGCGAGGAGATTTACAGCATTTTCGAAACAAGGAAAATCGCCTTACTCGAAAAACAAAATCGACGTGCGACCAGTCTCGAATTAGCAGCCGACCGAATACTGAAAGGGATTTCTAATCGCAGTCTTCAATTAAAAGAAGTAGATGAAATAAACAGTTATTTCGCTTCTGATCTAATGATCGAAAAGACGCGAGAAATCATTCAACAACTGCGTGACCTCAACGACACGGTAAAAGCCGAAGACATTGAAAGCCGTCTAAAGGCAATCAAAGACGAAAGCATTCGCCAACAAAAGGATAAAAAGGATTTATTTGTAGAAGGAGAGGATGTAATAAAATTGGGTAAGCATAGATTCTATGTCAATACCCAATCGTTGGACCTGACTATAGTTCACAAAAATAAAGAACTCTTTTATCACATTACTGGAACCGCTTTTTTCGAACAAATCGAAGACGCAAGATTGCGTGAACTTCGCAACTATTGGGATTGGCAAATTCCTAGTGAAAACAAAAACGTTTATCGTGCAGAATTTCTGTCTTACCAGTTTTACCAGAAATGGAAAAACGATTTTGATTTACAAGAAGAGCTGTATTTATTAGAAGAAGAAAACCTTAAGAAACGACTTTTACGTGAAGTACAAATAATCATGGAACAAAAATTCCATGAGGGTTATTCGAAAGGAGTACATGATGTAGACGCCATAAAAATTTTACTGCCCTTACTCTCTTTGGCTAGAGAACTCAAGGTGCTTTCCTTTGCTCCACAACAGCGAAGTCTAGGAAGATTCTATTGGCAGTTTCATACAAATCCCAACAAAGAGAAATTAAAAGATCAAATAAAAGGGACAGGGTTACTTTTAAAAAGCTTTCCTAATGCACCTGCTGCCACAATCTTGATGGAACATTTAGGGAAAGAACTCAAGGCCTTTCAAGAACAGGAAAAATTGTTACCAGAAGCCACTCCTAGATTATCTGCAGCTTATCTAATTGAAGAATTATCGAATGACGAAGAATTTCAATTAAGCCAGGAAAGCATTCAATTGAAAAATGCATTCATAGCGCATTTAGATAAAAGGAAAGCTTTGCGAACATTCGCGAGGAGTCTAGCGAGTCTTGAGGCTCATCCTGCTGCTCAATTTCAGTTATTGCATGAATGGCTAGAGGCATTTACGCAGCAAGAAGCAAAGAGCGAATGGAGCTTCTTCATTCCAGAAGCTGCTCTAGAAATTCAAAGCAGGAAATTTAAAAACTCTAAAGAAAATAGACAGCTTTCAGAAATTGTCATTTCGGATTTCCTAGGAGAACATCCTCAATTCGAGAACGGAGAATGGAAAGTTAATTTATCGAGCTTCCTAGATAAAATGCACCATTTCTCTACCTATGAATCTCCTAGGTTTACGGAGTACTTGGAATTAAAAAAGGCCTGCAATCGCACAAGAAAAGAGGAGTTACGTTTGTCAGAATTCGAACCTAGAATATTAAGCTCCTTTGTCAGAAATCAACTAATCGACGAACTGTATTTACCCTTGTTTGGCGACAATTTAGCGAAACAAATCGGAACCGCAGGCAGTGATAAGCGAGCCGATAGAATGGGACTTCTCTTATTGATCTCCCCTCCTGGTTATGGTAAGACTACCTTGATGGAATATGTCGCCAATCGCTTGGGATTAATCTTTGTGAAAATAAATGGGCCAGCCATTGGACACTCTGTTACGTCGATTGATCCATCGGCGGCTGATAATGCCGCGGCTAAAGAAGAATTACATCGCTTAAACCTAGCGCTGGAAATGGGTGATAATATCATGCTTTATCTAGATGATATTCAGCATTGTCATCCAGAGTTTCTACAGAAGTTTATTTCTCTATGTGATGCCCAACGAAAAATAGAAGGTGTATTCAAGGGGAGAAGCAAGACCTATGATTTAAAAGGAAAACGGGTCTGTGTTGTAATGGCTGGAAACCCTTATACGGAAAGCGGTGAAAAATTCCAGATTCCTGATATGTTGGCAAACCGTGCAGACATCTATAATTTAGGAGATATTATCGGCGACAACTTGGAAGCCTTCAAATTAAGTTATCTAGAAAATGCTGCCAGTTCTAATAGTAGTTTAGCTAGATTGGCTGGCAAGAATCGGGAGGATTTTATTGCTTTAATTAAAATTGCAGAAACCGGAAACAGGGATGCCAACGAATTAAAGGGCAATCATTTACCAGAGGAACTAGAAGAGTATTTATCGGTAATAAAAAAGGCTTTAGCTGTTCGTGATGTGATTTTGAAAGTAAATCAAGCTTATATCAAATCCGCAGCACAAGCTGACGAATATCGTACAGAACCTCCGTTCCGTTTACAGGGCTCTTATCGTGATATGAATAAAATGATCGAAAAAATTGTCCCTATCATGAACGAGCGGGAATTGCAAAGCATGATCGTTTCGCATTATGAAAATGAGTCCCAAACGCTGACCAGTGGAGCAGAATCTAATTTCCTAAAATTCAAAGAGCTCCATGGAATTTTAGAAGGAGAAGAACTAAATAGATGGGAAGATATTAAAGCTACCTTCCAGCAGAAAAATAAAACGGGCAGCAGTCCTGAAGAACGAATGGCTCAGGTAATTTCGGAAATGCGTCAATATTCTCAAGAGATGTTGCAGATGATTGAAAAGAAATTGGATAAGTAGATAATAAATTATTTATTCGCCCTTGTATTGAACAAGATTCATAAGTTGATTAAGATGCGCAATATTTGATATTCCTAGCTTAGAGAATCAGATCAATATTGTTTGTTCACGTATGAGTATATGGAGAAACCCGAGTACTGGATGCAAGAAATAGTTTTATGTCTTGTTCTTTCATTAAGGAAAACCCTAGTTACGCTCGCGCTTCCAAACCCCCATACAAAGAAGCAGTAGATTCATTCTTCATCGGAATCACACCCATCGTAAAGGCAGCCACTACGGCAATAGAAAGAATGAAATAAATAGCTAGAATATAGTTCTCATACAAACCTGTATTTATTCCAAACCAATTGCCATAAACGTACAAGATGCCGATTCCGAAAACGGACTTAAATACTTCGAAAAACAAAGCAACTCGCTCATTGTCCATCAAGGAACAATAGGCATAAATTAAGCTAAATATAAATGCTCCGTAAACAAAGAGACTTGGAAAACCAATGGCGCTAAAGTTGTACAAAACATGCGCTAAGAATAAATTAGTCAGGATAAATTGAATCCAAGTCCATGCAGTTAAATAGCTGGAAGGATTGTTGTCGTATTTCACATGTGTATAAGGATCGTCAATTCCTTGAACTGGGTATTTCTCCTTTACATCTTCCGGTCGCCAGCCAGTAGGCATAAACCAAATACGGGCTTTGTCCCACCAACTTTCTGCACGCCAAGCATCTTTTATTAAGCCCCAAACATGTTGGTAATTAATTCTTATCGGATTCCAGGTTTCTGGTGCTTTTAATACTCCATAAACGCAAGGCACATCGTCGAGCTCTTCTTGGAAAGTGCCGAACATTCGATCCCAAATGCAAAAAACCGCCGATAAATTTTTGTCGATATATTCGGCGTTGATGGCATGATGCACTCTGTGCTGAGAAGGGGTTACGATAATGTACTCTAGAAAACCTAATTTGGGAATGTGGCGTGTGTGATACCAGAATTGCATAAATAAATGCAGCGGCGCAATTACCGCTATCACCTTTGCAGGAACACCTACTATGGCAGCGGGAATCAAGAATATGGCGCTAAAACCAATCGTTTCAGAAATCTCTTGTCTCAAGGCACAAGGCAAATTGAATTCCTCGCTGCTGTGATGAATCATATGGCGGTTCCAGAAAATATTCATGTAATGACTCAATCGATGCGAACAATAAGAGGCAAAATCGATGGCAACAAAACCTACTAAGTACATCCATATTTCGCTCTCCATTTGCATAAAAGCAATACGGTCCACCAAAAACTCATAACTAAGCACCACGATCAGAAGACCGAGCAGATTGACCAAAGTATTCGTCATTCCCGAGCTCAAACTAGAAATCGTGTCCATAGTCCGTAAGGTCTGATGGCCCTTCCACCAACCGTACAGAAATTCAATCAAGATCAACACGAAAAAGAAAGGCACTGCATACAGCAATACATTGGCGTAGGTTTCCATAGCTCTTAAAATAGAAAAAATGGGCATCAAATGCACTTATCCGCACAGCTAAATCCAAACTTTTGCGATAAGTATTCGCATTTATTACCAATTCAAGGACAACTGATCTTATTCTCAGCATAAAAGAAGTCCAAAGCATATCTTTATGGAAAGCTGAAGAATTGAAAGTCTGCATTGCGGAAAAGCCAAGTGTCGCGCGAGAAATCGCCTTTATTCTCGGGGCTAGCCAACGAAAAGATGGCTATCTGGAAGGAAACGGCTATGCTGTTACTTGGACCTTTGGGCATTTTTGTGGCTTAAAAGCTCCCGACGATTATCGAGCAGATTGGAAGAAGTGGGATCTCCACAGTTTACCCATGCTACCCGAAAAGTTTGAAACTAAACTAATGAAGGACAAAGGCGTGCGCAAGCAATTTGCCGTCATCAAAAAACTCTTCCAATCAGCCAGTCTGGTCATTAACTGTGGTGATGCTGGTCAAGAAGGCGAACTCATTCAACGATGGGTAATCAAGGAAAGCAAGTACAAAGGTCCTGTGCAGCGCTTGTGGATTTCTTCCTTAACTGCCGAATCTATCCGAAAGGGATTTCAGAATCTAAAAAATGCTGCTGATTATGACGATTTGTTTTTTGCTGGCAGCGCGCGAGCCATCGGCGATTGGTTGTTGGGAATGAATGCCACGCGCTTATATACTTTAAAGTATGGTGGCTACAAACAAGTTTTATCGGTAGGTCGCGTGCAAACCCCTACCCTTGCCATGATCGTAAAACGGCACTGGGAAATTGAGCGTTTTGTTTCAAAGCCATTTTGGGAATTAAAGACCATTTATAGAGGAACTAGTTTCCAATTGATTAGCGGAAAATTCGACAAAAAGGAAGATGGAGAAGCGATCCTAAAAAAGATAACTGGACAGCCGTTTGTTATTTTGTCGGTCCAAAAGAAACCTGGTAAAGAATACGCGAAAAGGCTTTTCGACTTGACGGGTTTACAAGTTTATTGCAACAGTCGCTTTGGTTTCAGTGCCGATAAGACCCTCAAAATTGCGCAAAAACTTTACGAGCAAAAACTCATTACTTATCCCAGAGTTGATACCACTTATTTACCCAATGATGTTTATCCCAAATGCCCCGGGATATTGCAAAAAATGACGCAATATGCAAAGTTTACGGCTCCTTTAGCGAACAGCAAATTGCGCAAACCAAAACGTGTTTTTGATGATAAAAAGATCACCGATCATCACGCCATTATTCCTACTGGTTACGAATCGCATTTAACGGCTGATTTTCAAAAAGTTTATGATATAATTGCTCGGAGATTCATTGCCATTTTTTATCCTGACTGTGAATTCAATACTACGGAGGTAAAAGGAGAAACCGCAAAATTGAAATTCAAAACAACAGGCAAGGAAATTACAAAGGAAGGTTGGAAGGTGCTATTTCCCAAAAAGAAAAACACGAATTCGGATAATAAAAAAGAAGGCGCCTCTAACAAAAAGGACGAAGACGAAAAGATACTTCCGAGTTTTGTCGTTGGGGAAAGTGGTCCACACAAACCACATTTGAGCGAAGGAAAAACACATCCACCGAAATACCATACAGAAGCCACTTTACTGAAGGCTATGGAAACAGCAGGAAAGGTGGTGGACGATGAAGAGTTGAGCGCCTTGATGAAAGAAAACGGCATTGGCC
>CALFBW010000308.1 GCA_937951415.1 uncultured Chitinophagales bacterium
TGTATAGATTCAGTAAATACTTTTACGGCAGTTTGTAATACCATTTTGCAAAATCATCAGTGGACCGTAAATGGAACTGTGAGCAATGGAGCAACACTTACTACTACTTTTACACAAAGTCAGTTATACACGATTAACCTCACTGCAGAAGATGGCTTAGGCTGTATTTATACCAGTAGTTTTGATCTTTTTGTATTCGATTGCGATGTAGTAGATTGCTCTAATTTATTACCAATAGAAATTGTTTTAGAGGGACCACTATGTATTGATTCCACGCTGACATTTAGTGTGAGTTCATCCGCAAATCTTCAAAACTACAATTGGTCTTTGGACAATCAATCAGTAGGTAATGACTCTACCTTTATTACCATTTATGAAGAAGAGATAAATAACACCATCCAAATCAATTCGCTGGATGAGAATTCGTGCAACTATACTGCAAGCCTTTCATTTTCTATCGAAGATTGCAGCGCCCTTAATCCTTGCGACAGTACTGTAGTTTTGTCAATAAATGGAAACGATACGGTTTGCATTGACTATACGATTCCATTTTCTGTTTCCGGAATAAGCAATATAATTTCGCAGAATTGGCTAGTCAATAATGAGCTAGCAAGTACAGAGTTAAATCCTGAATTTCTTTTTGCAACGGAGGGTACATTTATTGTGGAAGCTGAGGTAGAGGATGATCTGGGCTGCAAGTACAATGCATCGAAGGAAATTATTGCCATTAATTGCGACTCTCTTTCGACAACTGCTTGCCCCGTAATTTTCCCTTCCGCCTTTAGCCCCAATGGAGATGAAATAAATGATGGTTTCAGAGGATATTCCGATTGTACTCCCAGCAGCTACAGTTTGAAAATTTACAACCGATGGGGACAGCTTGTATTTATTTCGAATAATCCCTCTGAAGCTTGGCAAGGAAATTTCAAGGATAGCGGAAATCCATGTGGAATAGGCGTTTATTTATTCATAGCTGAATTCGGTTCTGGAAATCCAGAAAATCCTCTAGCCGTAGAACGAGGAAACATTAGTTTGATTCGCTAATAAATTTGTCTCCAGAAATTAAGGCGAATAATTACTTTTCAATCGAAAGCAACTTCTTAATTTTCCCGGGCTGCGCCCAATTCATCGTGCCCGCCATTTTGTGGGACAAAAGATACTGCTCCACGATGGGGTTTTTCAATTGTTTCAAGACCAGCTTTGCTTCCTTCTTTGTTTGAAACGGCATATAACATTGTAATGCCTGATTCATTTGCCATTCACCAGAAACAATGATTGGATTGAACGTACACTTACCATAAGCTTCCCAAACAATTTTATAAGATTTAAAATTGTAGGGGCCCACACCAAGCAAGGCCCAATAAATACCACGCCTTACCCAAGATTGAATCATCAATCCTTTTCTTGAAATCAATTTATGCTTATGCTTTTCGAAGTATCTATTCAAGTGCGGAATCGATTCCATCTTCTTTTGGGAAATGGGTTTACCAGTACTTTCGTAGGGAAGCAGTACATACTTACGAGCTTCTTTTTCTCCTTCAAAATTCGTGCGTGTCATCAATGCGTGCACAAAAGTTGCTGGTAATATTGCTCCTTGTATTTTTTTATTCGACAGCTTTACCAAGCCCTCTTGAATGTGTTCTAGCTCATCAAAAAAGAATAAGTGGTTCGCACCAGAAGTATTGATTCCTTGACGAGGCGTCGCCGACTTACTTATTTTTATTTCTGGAAAATCTATCCTTAGTATTTTATTCTTTCCCAGTACGGATAAGGCATCCTGCTTATGAAAAATGGGCGCTACCTTTTGTGACAGCCACAAATCGTTTTTCAACTCCAGATAATCTATCGGATATTTATTTTTCTGACCATTCTGTATCTCAACAATTCCGTTCCTGGTAGAGATATCGTGAAATGCTTTATTGCCTTCTAAGTCCAATATGCTTTTGATCGCGAACGCTTGACCAGCCACTTCGTATTGACGAAAAGCGCGATTCGCACCATCGTTTAAGAAAAGAGAAAGTGGAATAAAAAAAACAGCTCGCCCTTTCGGCTTCAAGAAATCGGCAATCGATTTTTGGATAAACAAAGCAGCCAGTTCAATGCGAGAGTCTCCTAAGAGCAACTTTCTTGGGTCCTGAATGAGATCATAATCGCGGAATAACTGCTTGTATTTTTTCTTGTTTTTGTTGGGCAGATCGTTAAAATTACACCAGGGAGGATTTCCAAAAATGATGTCGTATTGTTCCTTTTTATTAACATCAAACAAATCGGCACAAGTGAAATTGGCAGCATCGAGTTCCAGTTCATAACGACGACTCATTCGTTCTAGAAAAGCGCAAATGAACTCGCCCTCTTTTTCTATTCCGCCGATGGTACTGATGGGAAGATCTTCGCCTTTTATTCCTTGTTCGAGAGCTTCACAAATGAGCGCCTCCAACAAGTGCCCTTTGCCCATAGTAGGATCAAGGATACTCTTACCCGCCAACCAGCTTTCTAAGAGACCATATTTTCTTACGGCAAAACGCGCCCACTGAAGCGGTGTAAATACTGCTCCTAAATACCGTTTATCGGTGAGTCTAATTTCTTCTGCTGGCGATGTTTTGCTCAAAGTTGCTTCACTAGGGCTTGCAATTCTGGATGGACGAAAATCGCAGGTTCCCCAATCGGAGCTGCAATTTCAATTTCCTTAATTTCGGCGCAATTATACAGTTTCTGACTCCATAAATGTACCCATTCTCCCTTTGGTAAAAGGACTTTTTGTGTTTCTTGGCCCGGATCGAGAACTGGAGCCATTAGAATTTTATCTCCGAGCAGAAACTGCTCATACTTTATTTCTTGAAATTGGGCTTCATTTGGATAGTGCAATAGCATGTGTCTGACCATTGGCCAACCCTTCTCTTCGGCTTCTTTCATCAAAGCTTTTCGGTAGTCAGCGAGAGCTGCAAACAAGCGAGCCATCTTGGCAAAATGCGCCAGTACTTTAGGATTGTCATAGGCTTGCGCATTCATGGCAGGACGATTTCCTTCGTGTGAACGAAAGACGGGAGAAAGTGCATTCAACTCCATCCAACGCAGCAAAAGTTCTTCGCTTCTTTGAATGACTAAAGGGAAGTTGTCCAAGGTAGTATAACCTCCGATATCGCTGTGGTTAATACTGTAGCCAGAGATCCCTCCGCTGAGCATTCCTGTTACCGCTGATTTTATTCCATCATGTTCCGACCAATTTACGTTTTGATCGCCTAGCCAAAACAATCGTGCAGCTCCAGGGCTCTGCGTAAACCCAGCTCTACAAAAGAATGGTATGTCAATGCTGTCGTTCCATTCTTGCACTGCCTCCGCATTGACTTGCGCCCATTCGGTGGGATATTCATTGTGTGCACTTAAGGCTGGCGTTCCATCATAGAGCTGTGCCTCCACTGGCAAAGCTTCCCCAAAATCGGCCATCCATCCCGCCGCTCCTATCTCCAACATTTCTTTCTGGATGATTCCTTTTATCCAACGAACCGCTTTGGGGTTCGACAAGTCGATCATCCCTGCCGCGAAACTTGTATTTTGAATAGCAATCGATTTTCCATGTTCATCGCTTAATAAATAGCCGAGCTCATCTGCTTCTTTGAAATAATTCTTTTGGGCATTTTGCTTTTCTGATACATCTGCCAAAAAGCAATTGATGTACAACATGACCTCGATTTCTGCTGCTTCGAAATCGTTCTTTAGTTGCTCCCAACCGTGGTAATGATCACGATCAAGTTCCCAATTCCACCAAAGCTGTTTGCCGAAAGAGGTAGTGCGTTGACCCACCCAATCCTGCAACCAAAAGCCAGCGAGTGGTACTTCAGCCTCTTGCATTTTATTCCATACATCACGAACCTTATCCGTTCCTCCCTGCATACCTACAATCGCACCTTTCCCCATCCAATCGGGGAGCGCTTTCATACGACCAGCGTAACGTGTGTAATTCTCAATGAGTTCTAGTGGGCTGTCCTCTGCGAAAAATCGAGCGGTTAAGGTATTGGACCAAAGTTCAATTTGAACGGACTTGTCTTCGCGAAGATCGAAAACAGAATACTCGGTGTTTTCTAGAAAAAGGGAGCGATTTTTATTTGTTATATAATGAGGTACACAGGCATAACTGCTAAAATTGTGTCCCCCAGAAGCTGCCACCGCATCTACCAAAAAGGTGGTAGGTTGATCGCCGCGACCAATTCCTTGTTCAGAAATAAAAATAGGAACCCTTTGTCCTTTTAGGTTGAAGTACGAAAACTGTTCGCCAAAACCCATGAAGGTTTCTTCCGCATCAGAGCTGTAATTGAGATAAATACGGTTGACTTGATCCGATTCAACTTCAGCCTTTAATGCAAGTTGTCCAGGAAGGGCCTCATAAATAGAAATGGAGTAGGGGATTTGTTTTGCTTCTCCTAGAAAACCTTCGAGTTGAAGCGTTTGACCTAAAGTCTTAAAACTGCTGATTTCTTGCACTTGAAAGTAGTCCGACTTTGCATCGGAAATGTGAAAAGAGCCTCGGGTTTCTTTTATTGCTTCATTCCCAATAGCTGCCAATAAAAAAGGCTCGCCTGCTACTGTTTGAAAAACAAAAGGCTGCCCTTTCGCTTTTGTATCGCGAATGCTAAGTTGTGCATCTTTCCAATCGATTTGATACTGTCCAATTTGCTGAGAAAAAGCGGCTACTTCACTGCTCAAACTCCCCTTTAACGGAAGAAGGCTGTACCATTTGTTTACCGAAGCAAACAAATAATACAGCCCTCCAACAAAAATCAGTACTAATAAAAACCGGAAAATATACCGGAGTACTTTTTTCATCTATTAATTCTATCCTGCGATAGGTCCGAATGCTACACCCTCAGCGTAAGCAACTTCTCCACCAGCAGCACCTAAAGCTGCTTTCACATTTTCGTAAGTACCGAAGTAAACATCCCAGTAGTCTTCTGTGTTTGCGAACGGACGAACAGCCAATTTTACACTGTGCGAATCGTAAGACTCGATTCCAACAAAAGGAGCTGGATCTCTCAACACCTTAGGCGTTTTTTCGATAGCGTCTAAGAT
>CALFBW010000309.1 GCA_937951415.1 uncultured Chitinophagales bacterium
TAAAAAAGCGTATAAATTTGCGTTCGCTTTTAAAAAGCAATACTTTTATAGTAGGTTGGTTCGGTAGCTCAGTTGGTAGAGCACAGGACTGAAAATCCTGGTGTCGGCGGTTCAAACCCGCCCCACACCACAAACGGTCACTCGATTATTCGGGTGACCGTTTTTGTTTTATTTCTATTCGTCGGGGCGCGGGTACTCGACTCTCCAATTAAGCAGACAGGGCATGCCCTGTCCCAACTGCTTGCCCTGTCCCTTCTCCTACGGGATTGATTTTGCGATGGTCGTGAGGTCGTGGTCGTTCATACAGCGAAAATGACCCTTGGGGCATTTTTCGTATCCAATTTTTGAACACGGTCTACAGGAAAGTTCTACCTGAAATGATTGGGCTTTCGATTGCCTTGCTTTGGATTTTGGATACGGGTACATCCCAAAGTCGGGATGGGTATTGCCCCAAATCAAACGGATCTCTTTGTCGAGCGCAGCTGCAATGTGCATCAAGCCTGAATCGTGGCAAATGACCAATTTCGATTGCTTAATCACGGAAGCCGATTGTTGTAGATTGAGTTGTCCACACAAGTGGAAAACTCTGTGGATAGCTTGCTCCTCCCCTATTAAATCTAGTATTTCTTTCGCGGTTTCGCGATCATCAGGCCCTCCTAGCAGAACGACATCTTGCTCGATTTGCTGGCAGAGTTTAGCAATCTTAGCAGTTGGCAATCGCTTCGTGGCGTGCAATCCTCCGATGGCGTAAGCCACGAAATCTTGTGACAATTCTGGAAGTAACTGTGAAAGATCGACCACATTTTTATTAGCAATAAAAAAGTCTAATCCTGCTGTATCATTAATGACTCCTAGTGAATTAGCAGCGGCTAAATAGCGATCTACAATATGCTCTTTTGGTAATCGATTCCATTTCCAAGTGGTAAACAACCACTTCTTCAAATTGAGTTTATGAAAGGCTTTCGATGGAACTCCCAAGCGTTTGGTGATTAAGTTGGAGCGCAGGTTGTTGTGCAAGTCGATGATGAAATCGAACTTTTCTGAACGGAGAGCATTCAGTGTTTCTGATAGTTCACCGTTGAACAGATGGATCTTATCAATGTAAGGATTGGCGGAAAGAACGCTGTGATTTTGCTTTTTTGTGAGGTAATGGAGCTCCACCCCTTCCAGCTGCTGCTTCACACAGCGAATCACCGGACTGGTAAGCACAATGTCCCCTATAGAGCTCAATCGAATAATTAGAATTCTCTTCGAATCGCTCATGCTTTTGCAGCGCTATTGAACTTTAAGAGAAAGGCTGCGAATCAGCCTATTGGTGTCTATTTACCTCTGCCCGGATTCACTCCTGATGGCCTAGATGGTCCACCCTTTCCTGGTCTACTCATATCCCGAAACTTTTGTGCATTTCCCGGATCAATAGCAGATAAAATATTTGCCACTTTGGTCTTGTCGGTAAAAGGCACCACATTGTCACCGAATATCTTCATAATCTCTTCACTTTTGGTTTGGGTGAAGGTCTTGATCATCATGGAATTCGGATTGTCCTTGTTTGCCTGATTTACCGTTTGAATGGCTTTCAATATCTCACGACGGCCCTTTTGCAGATCCTCATTCATTTGATCCAGTCCCTTGATATGGTACTGATAGTATGCTTTTCGCATCGGAATAAAATCCTGCTTAAGAATATTTTCAATCATCCAGTAACGGTTTCTTTGTTTGTTACTATCAAAGGGTTTCCATCCTAGTCGATCAGAATTCTGGCTATTGTCGACAATATTTTTGGCTTGTTGAAAGTATGGTGTTCCTCCTTGTTCGCTGAAAGAATCAAAATCAAATCCAATCACTAAATACATGTAGTATGCTAACAGATTTGCCAGCTCGGTGTTGGTACTAGAATTTGGGTCGAATTGAATCGGTTCAAACTGTGCGTAATCAAAATCCCATTCTCCATCTCTATGAATAAAAGTAGAGCTTTGATAATTTGAGTTAAACACTGGTCGATTCGACTGAATGGTAGCTTCAGCACGGAAACGCGTAGAACTCAACTCGTCCAGAATGTTGATGTTCAAACTTACTTCTATTCGCTCTTCCGATTTGAATTGCTTATTGGTAAACTGGTAAGAATTCAAGAAATCGTTCACATCCTTTTCAAAGGTGGTGAAAACGGCTCGATCTACTCCCGTCAATTGAGGAGTTTCTACACGCACGTTCACGATGAGTTCCTGCGCCTCTATCAAGACCGATGAACAAAGTGTAAATAATGCTAAAATTAGAATTCTCATGACCGTATAAATTTATAAAATCGCCTTTTCAGCTGCTATCTCAACCGTAGAAGGTCAATTTCTGCTTTGACTCAATGATCAGCACTTAGTTCCAGTGCATAATCAAGAACATCATTGGCAACCTCTCTCTTCGTCTTTAACTCGAATTGTTGTTCCTTATTGTTACTATCGAAGATAGTTATTTTGTTAGTGTTGTGCTTAAAGCCTGCACCTTTATCTGCCAAGCTGTTGAGCACAATCATGTCTAGATTCTTACGCTCTAACTTACTTTTGGCATGTTTTACCGCATCATTTGTCTCTAAGGCAAAACCAACCAAAAGTTGTTTTGGACTTTTTTGTTTGCCTAAAGTGGCAATAATATCGACAGTTCTCTTCAGTTCCAACTTCAGTTCTCCTGCTTTCTTTTTTATTTTTTTATCACTTACTAGTACGGGCGTGTAATCTGCTACCGCAGCAGCCATTATGCACCAATCTGTTGCAGGCCATCGAGATTCTATGGCTTCCAACATGTCTTGCGCCGATTTCACCTGCACTAAATCAATATTCGATTCGGTCGGTCGTAAGCTAGATGGTCCTAGTACGAGACTCACTTTTGCGCCTCGTTTTGCTGCTTCGTTGGCCAGCTCGATTCCCATTCGCCCTGTTGATCTGTTTCCAATAAATCGCACTGGATCAATAGCTTCGTAGGTTGGACCTGCGGAAATCAAAAGGGTTTTACCAGTTAAGTCTTTTGGGCTCTCTTTTTTATTAAAAAAATCTTCGATGAAGGCGACGATGTCTTCTGGTTCAGCCATTCTTCCTGCTCCGTGAAGACC
>CALFBW010000310.1 GCA_937951415.1 uncultured Chitinophagales bacterium
TTTTTGTTAATAAAGATATCTCACTAATTGAAAGAGATTGGCATTTTAAAAGTGGATTTTTTTGCTTTACAACGAATACCCCACCGCCAAACTAAAATACATATTCTTCGAGGTCAAATCCCCCAAGTCTTCCCCATTATCACCAGTGATGCGGAGAGCAGGACGTACTGAAGTTCCGCCATAATGCCCACGGATTCCAATGTTAAGGCCGCTTTCCATATGATAAGCTACACCAAGCGTAATGCCTATGGCGAAATCTTCATAGGCATTCGTGGCATCAACGGGAGTTCCGGTGTTGGAACTTTGACTAGCACCCAAAAGGTAATCAATCTCTGGTCCGAAGAGAATACGGATGGATTCATGGGGTCGGTAGGCGAGGAGCAAGGGCAAACTCAAATAAGTCAAATTCAACTTGGATTCTTGTCCGTTAGGGCTTAAAATTCTAGTACCTTTTAAGTTGTACAAGACTTCCGCCTGTAGCATTAAGCTGTAACTAAAAGGTAGATCGAAAGCTACGCCCAAATGGAAATTTGTAGCAAATTTGAATTCGTCTATGTCGAAGTCCAATCCATCGTCAATTGGACTATTTTGCACCAAAGTAGCGAGGTTGAGACCCGCGCGCATACTTACATTAGTTTGTGCATTTAGGCCGATTTGAAGAATGCAAAGACTGCAAAATAGGAAGATTACTAGCAGTAAACGTTTCATTGGTCTTTAGTTACGTAAGTAGATGACCAAATATAAGCTTTAGTCTGATTACGCAATTAATTCTGAATATAAATTGATAGCAATTCGTTTTCTTTCAGTGCTTAAACATTTACGAATGCATCAACATAAAGAATTTGCGCATTCGTCCTAAACTACAAAAGTCCATTATAGCGTGTACCCTAGGGTCAAACTACCATAGAAATTTCGCAAATTCCAGAGTGGGTCTCCAGGTTGTACCTCTGTCAGTCCGTAGTGTCCTCGGATTCCAATATTGAAACGGTTTTGCATGTGATAGGCCGCACCGAGGGTGATGCCTACGACAAAGTCTCCGTAAAAACTGGTTGCATCCACGGCTGCTGTATCCTCTGAGCGTATCTTTGCTTTTAAAAGGTAATCAATCTCAGGACCAATAAAGATGCGTATCGATTCTTGCGGACGGTAAGCGAAAAGCAGCGGAAAACTCAAATAAGTTAAATTCAACTTGGCTTCCTGGCCAACAAAATCGATGGTTTTGGCGCCTTTGAGGTTATACAGTACCTCAGCTTGCAAGAGTAATTTATTACTAAATGCTAAATCAAATGTCGCACCCAAATGAAAGTTTGTTGTGAGTTTGTGTTCTGTAGCATCTATAACACTGCTGTTGTGCGTTAAGCTAACCATGTTAATACCTGCACGCACACCCACATTCGTTTGTGCCCGAAGATCGTTTTGAACAAGGCAAAGGCTACAAAATAGCAGGAAGGCAAACAGTAAGCGTATCATTGGTCTTTAATTACGTAAGTAGATAACCAAATATAAGTCTTAGCTCGTTTATCCGACTAATTCTACATAAAAAGTCAGAGCAGTTTCAATTTCTTTAACAGTACATTCCTCCTCCAAGCGCATTTGTCCGATGTCTGCGAGCAAAGCCATCTTGATTTTTCCTCCCTTGTTCTTTTTATCATTTAACATAAAGGCTAAAAGTTGCTCTTTTTGTTGGGCAATCTTAGCAGCTGAAGGATATATACTGGCCCAATAGTGCTGTAACTGCCGTGCTTTTTCTTCTGGAAAGCCACATTTTTCGACGGATAGAAACAATTCGCAAATCATGCCAATGGCAACAGCTTCTCCATGTAATAAGGGGTCAGCATCTTCTTGTAAACTCAGCGCTTCAAATGCATGTCCAATCGTATGACCAAAATTCAAGGCCTTTCGCAATCCTTTTTCGAAGGGATCTTGCTCTACAATCTCTTTCTTTACCAAAATAGAAGGCAAAATGAGCTGCTCGTCAAACTCACTTTTATTCATAGAAAGCATTTCCTTGCTGCTCAACCACTTTTCTGAAATCATTCCGTGCTTAAATAGTTCTGCCAAGCCCGAACGCAACTCGCGCGGCTGCAATGTATCCAAAAACTGTTCGTCAATAATCACCAAAGCAGGATTGCGGAATAAGCCTACGCTGTTTTTTACGCCACCAAAATCCACGGCCAGCTTTCCACCAATGGATGCATCTACCATTGCCAATAGCGTGGTAGGAATTTGTACGAAATCAATGCCGCGTTTAAAGGTCGAAGCTGCAAAACCGCCCATATCACCAATAACACCGCCACCTAAGTTTATGAGTAAACTGTTTCGATCGGCTTTTTCTTCCAGCAGCTGCTCCCAAATCTCCTGGCAGGTCTCGATGTTCTTTTCATTTTCCCCGCTTTCGATCATGATTAAGCAAGAAGCACAATCGATTTTTAGCAATGGCCAGCAATCTCGATAAGTGTTTTCGTCTACGAGATAAAATACTTTCGAATAATTCCCTTCTGCTAGAAATTCCGATAGAATTTCATTCACTGCACCAAAACAAATGCGGTAATCCGCTAGAACAATTTCTTGATTTTTAGCTTGCACGGTTTTTAGTTTGTTTAGTAATGATTCTAAAATGGAAGCAACATTTAATACCAAGTTTTCCTTCGCATTCTCAGCTAAAGCTTATGCAGTTCTTCTGTAGACCAAGCTTCGGGTTTTGCTGCAAATAAGGCTTTTGTTTTTTTCCAAGTACTGGCAAAGAGCGCAGAGTGACGATACCGATCGAGATGCGCTTGACTCTCCCATTTGCTATAGGTGAAAATAATGCCAGAACCAGATAGTTCTTTCAATAAACGCAATTCATAACAACCCTCTTGTGCTCGTATTTTATCCTTTACGGTCTCAAAGAAAACCAAGAAGCCATCAACTTCTTCGAGGCGGAAATGCAGTTTAACAATACGGGTAATCACGGTTTATTTGCGCGTTCTCATTTATTACAAAAACTACCTAGAAGGAAGCTCGAATGCTTGAATAAAAGGTTTACAAATGCGAAGCAATCTCGCGGCCTGTGATTTTTTTAACCATTCCCGACAAAACAGGTTTTGGACCTACTTCAATAAATGCGCGAGCCCCATCTTCCAACATGTTTTCAATGCTTTCGCGCCATTTTACAGGAGAAGTGATTTGTTTGATTAAGTTCTCGCGAATCTCATCCACGTCAACCGTAGGTTGGGCCGTTACATTTTGATAGATTGGGCAAATTGGTTCACGGAAGACTACTTTATTGATGGCTTCGGTGAATTCGGCTACTGCGGGTTCCATGAGGGGCGAATGGAAGGCGCCCGCCACTTTTAGCGTAATACAACGACGTGCTCCTGCTTCCACCAAACGATCGCTGGCTTCTTTGATCCCTTCAATCGTTCCACTAATCACCAATTGTTCTGGGCTGTTGTAGTTCGCAGGAACCACTACCTCGTCTATTTGAGCACAAACTTCTGCTACAATGTGATCTTCTAGTCCTAGTACAGCTGCCATGGTCGAATCTGTTGCTTCACAGGCTTTTTGCATGGCTTCACCACGGGCTTGCACCAATCGCAAACCATCACCGAAGCTCAAAGCACGCGCTGTCACCAATGCGGAAATTTCTCCGAGGCTGTGACCAGCAATCATTTCAGGCTTGAATTCACGTGTAGTTTTAGCAATAACAATTGAATGCAAGAAAATCGCTGGTTGGGCATTTTTCGTTTTGCGCAATTCGTCAGGATCACCATTGAACATTAAGTCCGTCAG
This sequence comes from uncultured Chitinophagales bacterium, assembly GCA_937951415.1. GTDB lineage: Bacteria > Bacteroidota > Bacteroidia > Chitinophagales > UBA2359 > CALFBW01. The sequence goes on from CALFBW010000310.1 coordinate 3,775, forward strand.
TGGATAACCCAAAAGTTGATCGGCGCGCTCGAAAAATTCTTCTGCATGCTCTGAGGTATCGAACAAGTCTTTGCCCATGCCTGGAAACTGTGATCCTTGTCCTGTGAATATATATGCTTTCATGTTGCTTAGGTAGCTTTAGCTCGATTATGATAATTTGGCCGTAATTAAACTGATGAATTCATTTCTGGTTTCACTCTGTTCAAAAGCTCCTTTAAAAGCCGATGTAGTGGTAACAGAGTTTTGTTTTTGGACGCCGCGCATCATCATGCATAAATGTTTTGCTTCAATAACAACAGCCACCCCCTCAGGGTTTAGCGTGTTTTGAATGCAATCCAAAATTTGATGTGTCAAGCGCTCTTGGACTTGCAATCTGCGTGCAAAAACATCAACAATCCGCGGAATTTTACTTAAACCAACGATGGCTCCATTCGGTATATAGGCAATGTGGGCTTTTCCAATAAATGGGAGCATATGATGCTCACAGAGGGAATACAACTCGATGTCTTTCACGATGACCATCTCGTTTACATCTTCATGGAACAAGGCCGATCGTAAAATAGCTTCAGCGTCTAACTCATAGCCATGCGTCAAAAATTGCATTGCTTTAGCTGCACGTTCCGGCGTCTTCAGCAAACCTTCGCGCGTAGCATCTTCGCCGCTTAGCTTTAAAATTTCTAAGTAATGTTCGGAAAGTGCAGCAGTCGTTTTCTCATTGTACTGATCCACCCGTTGATATGAAAAGTCCTTATCTTCCAATTCCCAGCTTATTTATTGCCCTCCGTAGTATTCTACGTAAATGTTCTCTGTTTCTACCAATTTAATACAATGCAATTGACATGATTTTAGTTCCGCTTCAATGAGATTCCAGATGGCTACTACCAAAACCTCGGTAGTGGGTTGTTGCCCCTTTAGCAAAGCCTCATCTTCATTCAAGAAGGCGTGATCCAAGCGACTAGTTACTTGCTCACGAATTAACTTGCCCAAATCTTGTGCATTGATAATGAATCCAGTTGAAGGATCAGGGGTCCCTTTTACAGTGACAAACAATTGAAAATTGTGCCCGTGTATATTGCGACATTTGCCGAATATATCCTCATTCTTCTGCTCGTCCCAATCTGCATTGTATAGGCGATGGGCGGCACTAAATCGTTCTCTTCTGGTTAGAAAAACCATAGGGCAAATATAGGGCGAATGTTTGCGAGCGCTAGGATTTACAGCTGTAAGTGGACAACTATTGTAAAATTATCTGTCCTTAAGTACCAAAAGAATGATCTTCTCCGTTCCCTTGGTGAATTTTACATTCCCGATGCATTTCTCTATATTCGGGCGGATTTGGCTAACAACTACAGAATGGATCAACTTTTAGGGCGTGCAAAGCTGGCCTTTGTGCTCGTATTTTCTATCTTTTTGCTAATAAATGAGAACGTACAAGCGGCAGTCTTTCTCGACATACCCGCCGAAGACTTCGGTGCAGATATTCGAGAAGTAGAGAACATTGCACCCGTCTATCTCCAGTATGTAAACGAGCTGTACCAAAGAATGGGTTTGGAGCAAAGAGGCCTCAAGAAAAGCACTTTTGATAAGGGCTTTAAAGGCTACTTGAGTATGAAGAGTCAGCAATATACGGGTAGCAATCCTATTTTAACCATTGTTGATTTCGATCAAGCTTCCACGGAAGAACGTCTTTACGTTTTAAATATGGATCAGGGCGTCCTCTTGTACCAAACCTTGGTTTCCCACGGCAAAAACACAGGAACTAACATCGCTAAGTCATTCTCTAATAGACATGCTTCCTATAAAAGTAGTTTGGGTTTTGCTTTAACCGCCGAGACCTACGTGGGACGGAATGGGTATTCACTTCGTCTAGATGGATTAGAACGCGGTTGGAATTCGGAAATGCGTCCAAGAGCAGTAGTGATGCACGGAGCGCCATATGTGAGTCACGATTTCGTCCGTCAGCACGGCCGTTTGGGTCGAAGCCATGGCTGTCCTGCATTGCCACAAGAATTAAATCGAGAGATTTTGGATTTGATCAAAGGCGGTTCATGCATCTATCAACATAAAAATGACTCGAAATACTTGAACACAAGTAAAATGTTGGATCAAAGCAAAGCATTTAATAATTTCCGAAAGTTCATGGATCACAATAGTTAAGATTCGCTAATCGAAAAACATTGCTGCTGTCGCCGGCGTTCTTTTCTTAAGTAGTACACATTAAGATGAAGCCGTACCTTTTCACTTCTTGTTTTCTTTTATTGGCAGTTTTGCTCTTAAGCAATCAGGCCAGCAGGACCGCCTTTTGTGCTTTTGAACTTCGGGGAGAGCGGATTTGCACTGCTAATAATGCATTGTCATTATCGGAAGATAAGCGAATCGACTGGGAAAAAGAGCGGCTTTTAACTTGGAAGGATTTTCAAGGAGTTCCTTATGTAAACAAACCCAATATTGCCGCTGTAACCACTTCATTGATTCAATACCGCTGGATGTGTAAGGATGGTTATTTGCGAACACATTGTAAGGCCGTTTTTTTGAAAGATGAATCATGGGTGCGTCTGGATTCAAAAAATAAACGCGTCTTAGGCCACGAGCAAGGGCATTTCAATATTACGGAAGTATATGCGCGAAAATTGCAGATCATGATGGACCAGCGGAAATACGGCTGCGACGAAGAGGCAAAATTGGAAGCCGATATTGAAGAAGTACTGGAAAAGTGGCGAGATTTGGAAACGCGCTATGATAAAAGCACGGCTTACAGTCTTAACGTGAAAATGCAACGCCAATGGGACAAATACGTTGCTGATTTATTGACAGAAACAGTTAGTTATAAATAACTATCCATTGC
>CALFBW010000311.1 GCA_937951415.1 uncultured Chitinophagales bacterium
TTATTACCAAAGCTCACTCACATTCAAAATATGCTGACGAAATTTAAAACCTGATCCTTCAAAAGTTAGAATTCTTTAAAATCAAGGTGAATCCAAATTTAAATGGCAATTTCAGAGGGATTACTGATTCTTCGAAAAATCTGAAGAATAGCATAGTTAAAAAACGATTCATGAAGACATTCTTAAAAATCCTAATCCTTGGTTGTTGCATATTTATTTTTCACCAAACCACTTCTGCACAAATTGGTAGATTAGCGCTAAGCCCCTTGCAAAAAGTCGAACTGAAAATCGCAAAGACAACCATAAAAATTTCTTACTGCAGGCCTTCAAAAAGAGACCGTGTTATTTTTGGAGGATTAGTTCCCTATGATCAATACTGGCGAACAGGAGCCAATAGGAATACTAAAATTTCATTTTCAGAAGAGGCCTCACTAGATGGCAACTTAATACCTGCCGGAGAATATGCAATTTTCACGAAACCTAGTGAAAATACTTGGCAATTTATATTGTACTCAGATACTCAAAATTGGGATGTTCCTGAAGAAATTGATTCCAAGAAAATAGTGGCTCAAATAGAAGTTTCATCTCATCAAACCGGACAGCTGCGCGAGGCACTTAATATCAGCATTGACAGCTTTGATAATTATTCCTTTACCTTGAAAATTGAATGGGAAAAAACCGCGATTTTTATTCCTTTTGGTCTCCAAACCAAAGAATTAATGAATGCCACCATTGAGGATGTCTTAGCAGGCCCAAATGCAGATGATTATTATTTGGCAGCAGTGTATCAAATGGAATCAGAAAAAGACTGGCAGAAAGGTCTGGACTATATCAATCAAGGAATAAAAATAAGAGAAGAACCAGTTTGGTGGGAATACCGCGTGCAAGCGATATTACTGATCGAACTAAAGAAAAAGACTGAGGCCAAAAAAGCGATTGAGCGCATTTTAGAGCTAGCAAAAAAGAGTGAATCAGAGTATGGATTAGAAGAGTTTGAACGTTTGCACGATTTGCTAAGAGATATAGAGTAAGGACTAAAATTTTAAGTGTTTCCTTCTTATTCACGTATACTAACGGCTTTTCCAGAAATCGAAATAATAGAATTATCGCTAAAAATCATTGAGCGCTCTGCCTTTATATTGTATACAGCTTTTACTTTATCTAGTGACAAATAAGACTCAGAATAATAAAGCGGATTTTCGTTGATTAAGGTAATTTCTAGATAATTCCAGTCTTCCTTATTGGGGCTTACAAAAAGTCGCTTAATCTTTATTTTATCGTCAAGGGAATAATATGCTTTTCCCGTCCGTCCTTTAATGCTTGTAAATAGATCTGAAGCGTTTGCAGTTGCCTTGTCTGTCCGTTCTTCAAACTTGTCGAACCAATCCTTCTTATTTATGTCTGCATCCAAAAAAGGCTTCAACTCTTTCAGCCAATCTACATCGGAGAATATTTTAGTTTCAGCATCCTCAAGATCTGACTGCACAGTTTTCTCCAATTTTTTATTATCAGCATTCCATTTATTAGCAAGCAGTTCTATCTCTCCCGCTAAATCGAAGAAGGCAAGTTTTTCTTGATCAATTTCGGTTTCGGGAACAGAGCAAGAAAACATCAAGGTCATTAGCAACATACAGAGCCAATTAAGTCGATGTATTCTCCAAGTTTTTATCATTGACTTATTGTTCAGCTTTGATTGCAGCAAACTCCTCGTAAAAGTGGGGAATGGTCTCAATTCCTTTAAAATAATTAAACAAACCGTAACTCTCATTCGGAGAATGTATGTTGTCACTGTTTAAACCAAATCCCATCAAAATGGTTTTGACATTTAATGCTTCTTCAAAAAGCGCAACAATAGGAATACTTCCTCCACCTCTAACAGGAATCGGCTTTTTCCCGAAGGTGGTTCCGATTGCTCTTTCTGCAGCGAGGTAGGCATCAGAATCTGTTGGTGTTACTGCAGCCTCTCCCCCATGATGCGGTGTAACAACCACCTTAACCGAAGGAGGTGCAATTGATTCAAAGTGCTTCTGAAAGAGTTCTGTAATTTTTTCTGAAGCTTGATTAGGTACTAAGCGCATAGAAATTTTTGCATAGGCTTTCGAAGGCAATACGGTCTTGGCTCCTTCACCGATGTAACCGCCCCACATCCCATTTACATCTAAAGTCGGGCGAATGGTCGCACGCTCCATAGTACTGAATCCTCTTTCTCCTCGTACAGCTCCAACTCCTAGTTCATCTTTATACTCTTGTTCATTGAAAGGAGCCTTTGCCATTTCAGCACGCTCACTTTCAGAAATTTCCAAGACATCGTCGTAAAAACCTGGAATCGTTATATGATCGTTCTCGTCTTTCAATGAAGCGATCATTTCGCATAGGGCGTTAACAGGATTTGCCACTGCACCACCATAAACTCCTGAGTGTAAATCGCGATTAGGCCCCGTCACTTCTACTTCTACATAGCTCAATCCACGCAAACCAGATGTAATTGAAGGAATGTCGTTGGCTAACATAGAAGTATCAGAAATCAAAACGACATCGCAAGCCAGTTTTTCGGCATTCGAACGCACAAAAGGATCTAGGTTCTCCGAACCCACTTCTTCTTCTCCTTCAATCATAAACTTCACATTGCAAGGAAGTTTTTCTTCTTTCATCATGATTTCAAAAGCTTTCAAATGCATATACATTTGCCCTTTATCGTCACAAGCGCCACGAGCATAGATTTTTTCATCCTTGATGACAGGCTCAAAAGGAGGAGAATCCCACAACTCGTATGGATCTGCTGGCTGAACGTCATAGTGTCCGTAAACCAAAACCGTTGGCAAACTTGGGTCGACCATTTTATGACCATAAACGATGGGATAACCCGCTGTTTCACAGAGTTCTACGCCATCAGCTCCTGCCTCGATCAACTTTTCTTTGATGAAGCGTGCAGTTTCAAAAACGTCTTCTCTGAATTTAGGATCGGCGCTAACCGATGGTAAACGCAGTAGTGACAGTAACTCTTCAAGGAAGCGATCCTTGTTCTCTGCTAGGTAATTAGTACGGAAGCTTGACATATCTTTATTTTGCTGCGCCAAAGCTAAAGGAATTCACCCCTATGACCAAAAGCATGCGCTTTTTTCGAGATAGTCTCGTTATTTTAGCCTTCTTTAATGAATATGACCATAAATACGCTTTTTCTATGCGCAGATTGTTGATAATCATACTGCTTAGTTGTATGGGCAGCGCTGGGCTTTTCGCTGGCACTGGGGAACCAGTAAATGATGCGCGCTCAACTGCTTTAGGAGGATCGTCCCTTTTTTATTCAGGCCCTTTTTCCAGTTTTCAGAATGCAGCAAATTTAGCATTGCTACCTAAGATGGCTGTTGGACTTAATGTTGGAAACAAGTTCCAACTAGGAGAGATCAGAAATTACAGCCTTGGATTCGCGCTTCCTACTCGATCTGGGACTTTTGCGCTGGGTATCTTTCAAGAAGGCATTCCTGCTTTCAAAGAAAGTAGAATTGCTTTGGCCTATGGTCGAATGCTTACCGAAGACCTTTACTTCGGTGTAGATTTCGATCTACTCAACATAAATATCGAAAACCATGGAAGTACCAGTGCCTTCACATTTGGATTGGGGCTGAACTATAAAATCAGCAAAAACATCGTAATGGCAGCACATGTTTTCAATCCTTTAAACAGCAGTTGGACAAGCGCTGAAACGGATCGAGTTCCTGCCATCATCAGATTGGGTGCACAATATAAACCATCAGAAAAGGTAAGTGTACAGCTAGAAGTAGAGAAAAACAATCAGTTTAGTGCACAATTTAAAGGAGGAATCTGGTATGAAGTACTGGAAAATTTTCAAGTAGGTGGTGGAATCAGCACCTCGCCTTCAGCTTTCCACTTTGGATTCCAATTTGAGGCGAAGGAATTTAGCATTGGGATGGCCAACATGTATCATCCTACTTTGGGTCATTCACCACAATTAACACTTGTTTACGCAGGTGTAGACAAGAACAAGAAGAAGTAATGCGTTATTTATTACCATATATCTGCCTTGCTTTATTCCTGCTATCGGGAGGGTGGAATGTTACTTTTGGTCAGGAAATTAGTGATGCGGAATTAGAAGATCTTATTGAAATTCTAGTCGAAGATAGTGATGATAATGTAGATTACGATACTTACCTCGAACGGCTCACGTATTTCAATAACAATCCTATAAATCTCAACAAGTCTTCTGCGGAGGACTTGTACAACTTGGGACTTTTAACGCCTTTACAAGTTGGTAGCTTGATCTATTATCGAGAGTATGTAGGAAAGTTGATCAACATCTATGAACTGCAAGCTATACCCAATTGGGACTTAGCCACTATCCGCAAAGTTTTGCCTTTTGTACGTGTTAAGGGAGGAATTGACGATTTCAATGTAAAGGGTGGACAACTTTTATGGGGTGGAAAACACCAACTATTCATGCGGTATTCGCGCGTACTGGAAGAACAAAAAGGCTACACCGCAGCAGACACTTTAGATGACGGAAGTCTAAGCAATCGTTATTTGGGAAGCCAAGACAAATTGTACATGCGCTATAAATATGGCTATGGCAGAAAGATCAGTTACGGCTTCACAGCTGAAAAAGATGCCGGAGAAGAATTCTTCAAAGGCAGTCAATCTCAAGGATTTGACTTTTACTCTGCGCACTTGTATTTATCAGATGTTGGGCCTTTCTCCCAAATCATCGTAGGTGATTATGAGATGCGATTAGGACAAGGATTAACGGTTTGGAACAGCTTGGGCTTTGGCAAATCGGCTTACGTGATGAATGTGAAGCGACAAGGTTCACCAATTCGCGCTTATACTTCTGTTCACGAGATTAACTTTTTGAGAGGAATAGCTGCTAGTGCTAACTTGACGGATAAGATTTCCGTGACGGCTTTTGGGAGTATTAAGCCTGTCGATGTAAACGTAGTAGCAGTTGATACTTTAACAGATGAAATCATTTCTATTTCAGCCATAAATGAGTTCGGCGCGCACCGTACCGAAAGTGAGCTGAATACAAAAGGAGCCGTTTCACAGAGCGATGTAGGCGCGCATATTCGGTATGAAACTCGACGTGTCGGACTGGGAGCAACAGTGGCCTACAATAAATACGACAAGCCAATTTTCCGCTCAGATAGCCCATACAATCGTTTTCGTTTTAGCGGCGATTCCAATTTGAATTACTCCATCGATTATCGCCTATTGGTGGGAAATTTACATTTCTTCGGAGAAACAGCTTTTTCCAGTTTTGGTGGAATGGCTACTTTGAATGGAGTGCTTGCGAGTCTTCACCCTACGATTGATGTTTCTATTGTACAGCGTCATTACGAACGGAATTATGAAGCCCCTTATTCGAATGCTTTTGCAGAGTCGTCGACGATCTTGAACGAATCTGGTCTCTTCTTCGGAGCAGAAGTCCGCCCAAAGAAAGGCTGGACACTGCGTGCATATTTTGATTTGTACGATCATCCTTGGTTGCGTTTTAGAACTGATGCACCTAGTACTGGCAGTGATAAGTTGATTCAACTAGATTACAAGCCGAGTAGAAGCCTAGTCGCTTATGTACGATTCAAGAGCGAAACGAAAGGGCAAAATGCAGCGAACAACAGCAGTCCCTTGGACTTCTTAACGCCATCTACGAAAACGAGTTTCCGAGTTAATCTAAAATACAAAGTGAATAAAAACATCACCATGAAGAGCCGGGTTGAGCTTTCTTGGTTTGATGATGAAGTGAATCCTCAAGAAAAGGGTTTTATGGCTTATCAAGAGTTTTCTTACAAGCCGCTATCCTTTCCTTTATCTTTCGATATCAGGTACATGTTGTTCGACACAGATTCTTACAACACCCGTATTTATACATACGAAAAAGACGTGCTTTACTTCTTTTCTATTCCTGCTTACTTCGATCAAGGTCGACGGTACTACATCACTGCCCGTTACAAGTTGATGCGAGGTGTGGATGTTTGGCTACGCTTTGCTCAGACCACTTTCTATAATCGTGAAACGATCGGCGGAGGTTTGGAAGAAATAAATGGCAGTACCCGCTCAGATGTCAAACTGCAAGTAAGATTTAAGTTTTAAGCAAGCATTCATCTCTCTCCCACATTTTGTGGTAGAAATAGCTTTAATAAATCCCCCAAGGCATTGGGCGATACAGTATTTTTGTGCCCTAATCCAAAACTAGAAAACTACTACTATGTATACGATCTTAAAAAGCTACAACAAGCAGCTATTTTCTATAGCGCTTTTAATGTTTTGTTTATACTCTTGCTCTCCTGGAGAAGGAAATACTTCGGGTGCAAAAGCACCAGCTGGAAGTTCTGAAACAGAAGCGGCTACTAGCGTTTCTGATAATTCAAGTGCTACTCAAGCTGCAAGCTCGCTTCCCACCGCAAAAGGATGGGTGAATGATTTTGGTATGGTATTGAACGACGAATCGCGCGCAGAGTTAAAAGACAAAATTGATGCATACGAATCTCGTACTGGTCGACAAATTGCGGTGACTACTGTTAAGAACATCGGATCGTACAGCAAACCTCATGCTTATGCAACAGCACTTTCTTCAAAGTGGGGCGTGGGTCAGCGTGGTGAAAATAACGGTGTGATGATATTGCTTTGTACAGAATGTCAAAAAGTGGTTATCGCTACTGGCAAAGGTGCAGAGGATGGTTTGACCGATGAAATGTGCCAAGACATCATTGACAATGTAATGATACCAATGTTTAAAGATCGTAAAACTGCTCCAGCTCTAATTGCGGGTTTGGAAGCCATCATCGAGCGCTGGAACTAGGTCTTCGCTAAGCCTAAAAGGTAATTCAAGTTTTATTAAGAGAGAATCATGGAATTGAGAAAGATCATTGAAAGTGCTTGGGAAGACCGCGAATTGTTGAAGAAGGTTTCTGTAAAGGAAGCCATCGAAACGGTAATCGCAGAATTGAACCAAGGTCAATATAGAGTGGCAGAGCCAGTAGAGGGAAGCTGGAAAGTGAATGACTGGATCAAAAAAGCCGTGATTCTTTATTTTCCGATTCGTCAAATGGAGACGATCGAGATGCCGCCTTTCGAGTTCTACGACAAAATACCATTGAAAAAGAACTTTAAGGAAAAGAATGTTCGAGTGGTTCCTCATGCAATTGCAAGACACGGATCATATGTAGCACCGGGAGTGATTTTGATGCCCAGTTACGTAAACATTGGAGCTTATGTAGATAGCGGTACGATGGTGGATACTTGGGCTACTGTGGGTTCCTGTGCACAAATTGGTAAGAACGTACACTTAAGTGGCGGTGTTGGAATTGGAGGAGTTCTAGAGCCAGTTCAAGCCAGTCCTGTTATTATCGAAGACGACTGTTTTATTGGTTCTCGCTGCATCATCGTGGAAGGAGTTCATGTAGAACGCGAAGCTGTGATCGGTGCTAATGTTGTGCTTACACAGTCTACAAGAATCATTGATGTGAGTGGAACAGAGCCAGTCACTATAAAGGGTCGAATCCCTTCTGGTTCAGTGGTGATTCCAGGAACCTTTGAAAAGGAATTCCCAGCAGGTAAGTTTAATGTTCCCTGCGCTTTAATCATTG
>CALFBW010000312.1 GCA_937951415.1 uncultured Chitinophagales bacterium
AAAATTTATTCTTCCACATCATACTTTCCACTGGCTTGACAGTACGTTGCGTATACTTGGCATTGTGCTTTTTGTTGTAATAGTTTTCAATCTCTCCGTCAATACAGAAATAGATCAACTGACCAATTGGCATTCCCGCATAAACACGGACGGGATGAATGCAAGAAATCTCTAAAGTCCAGGTGTTACAGAATCCAACATCACCCTTACCTGCAGTTGCGTGAATATCGATCCCCAATCGGCCGATGCTAGACTTTCCTTCCAAGAATGGGACATGCGCATGTGATTCTGTGTACTCTTCGGTCACTCCCAAATAAAGTGTACCGGGTTGCAATACAATGCCATCCAAAGGAATTGTAAGATCGACGATCTCGTTATGCGCTTTTGCATCCAATTGCCTATCCTTGTATACCGCCATATGTTTACCGAGGTGCACATCATACGAATTCGTTCCCAAGCATGTCTGATCAAACGGCTCAATTAGTATATTCCCTTTCTCAATCTCTTCTAGGATTCTTTTGTCACTCAGTATCATAATGCTTAGATGATGTTAGGCATTTACCGACCACAAAATCATACTGCGATCGTCGCTACCCGAAATTAAGAATTTACCCTCAGAGAATGGGAGTAAACAGTTCACTGAATGCAAATGACCGACGCCCTTATCGGGATGAACCACTTGTTGTAATTTTCGCTCTCTTGCCGACCACACTTTTATTGCTTTATCCCTTCCAGCAGATACTACAAATTCAGACTTAGGGATCAGCACCAAATCATTCACCGTATACATGTGGGCCGCAATGAGATCAATGCGAGCACCTGTGTGAAGTTCTGAGATTCCAATTTGCGCATCACGTCCTGCTGACCACAATTGTGATTCAAATGTGGCTAAAGCGAAGACTGAATTTTGATGAAGATCCAATGCTGGTCTTTCCGTTCCTGACTTATTGAGCGCATATATTTTATGATCACTTGCGCCGACATAGGCTAAATCATCGTTTACAACTTCAATACAACGCAAACTCTTTCGACTTCGGAGTACTCGCTTCTTTAACTGTAGCTCCCGATCCAAATAAACCAATTCGCCTGATTCTGTGGCAATCAAAAGTTCTTCGCCCCAAATTTGAATATCAAAAACAGCTCCCTTTAGTTGATGTGCCGTTTTTAAGAGTGATTTATTACTAAAATCATAAAAGAACAACTGTCCGCGCATGGTTCCGATGGCTAGAATATCATCCCAACAAAGTCGTAACGAAAAAATCTGCGCATCAAAACTCGCCAAAGCAACCGCTTGTTCTAGATCATCTAAGGACCAATGACAAACCAAGCCATTTCCATCACCAGAAATGAAAGATTGCGGCTTCGGGCTGTTTTCTAGTGCGAATATTGAAGCTCGAGGACCTACAAATTTATGTTCTACTTCCAAGCGCATTAAACAAAGGTACAGCCGCGATTGTCTTAATTTTGCAGGAAGTAGCGCAAAATATGCCAATTCAATTTATACACTACCCTTCAGAAGATGCCATATTGGCTTCTTGGGCTGTTCGTGAGCGTGAGGATGAGCTACGTTCTCTGCTACACAAGTCAATGCAAAACAAGGCTTTATTGGAATCAATAACAACAATCAAAAGTTCGAGCAGACGCAAAGAGAAGATCGCGGCGCGACTCCTATTGCAATTTTTGCTTGATGCTAATGTAAGCTTGCTATATGATAAATACGGCGGGCCAGTACTTTCAGAAAGTCGGTTCAATTGCAGTATTAGCCACACTCATGACCAAGTTGTGGTAATGTTGGATAAAAAAAGACGAATTGGTGTGGATGTAGAGCATCTCAATGGGCGCGCTTTACGTCTTTACTCAAAATTCATGTCTGAATCAGAGATTGCACAAATGGAAACCGACCGAATGAAGCATGCTTGCATAGTTTGGAGTGCTAAGGAAGCCATGTACAAATGGTACGGGAAAAAGCAAGTTTCTTTTAAGGAAAACCTAAAAGTGCCGATAGCGCAATTAGATAATTCAGGTAAGATCACGAGCTATTTTCGAAAAGAGGAGGAATCGATCGATTTGGAGCTCACGTACTTCAAAGTTGGAGAATTTATTTACACCTACTGCTTAAGTTCGAATTAACAAGATGAATAAAATACTATATTTCTTTCTTTCTTTCATGCCATTGTTTCTTCAGGGACAGTTGGTTTTGAAAGTAGAGACTATTCCGGATCTTACTCCGGTAGCCGATACGATATTCGTTTCGGGGAACTTCAATGACGGTGAAAACCTCGATTTTTTTATTCCTCTAGAATTTGATGGTTCCAATTGGAGCGTTTCCTTAAACGTAGTACCAGGAACTTATAACTATTCCTTCTCAAGAGGAAGTTCCAGTTCGTTTGAAGGTAGTTTGTTTGGAGCACCGATTGCTACACGTGAGTTAGTTTACTTGGGCGATCTTCAAGAAGTTTCACATGACGTACTTGGATGGCTTGACTTTCCATCAGCAAGTACCAGCACTGCAAGTGTACATGTTTTTAACGAAGCCTTTTACAGTGCTCAATTGGATCGTACACGGACAATATGGGTCTATCTACCGGAACAATATGACCAAGACAATAGAAACTACCCCGTCTTATACCTTCAAGATGGTCAAAACTTGTTTGATGATTTCACTAGTGTTCAAGGAGAGTGGGGAATAGATGAAACGATGCAAGCTTTTGCAGACTTTGAACAAGCAATAATAGTTGCGATAGAAAGCGAGCAAGAGTTTCGCAACTTAGAGTATGCACCCCCTTCGATTTCTGCCGCCAGTGATGCTGAAGGTGGACAGTACATTGATTTCATCGTTAGTGAGCTCAAGCCAGCTATTGATCAGTTTTATCGAACAAAACCAGAAGCAGAATTTACAGGTATTGGCGGTAGCACCTTAGGGGCGACAATAGCACTCTATGGAAGCATTTTGAGACCAGATATCTTTTCACGGGTATTATTATTTTCTATCGATCAATCTCATAAGTTTGAAATTAGTCAAGCGATCGAAGAATACGGCGTTGCATCTTTCTCAAAAGTCTGCTTGATTTCAGGTGGCGAAGAAGGTCCAGAAACAGCAGAAAACACCCTTAATCTTGCCCTGGAATTACTAGATGGAGGATTGCTAGATATGCAACTATTGAATTTAGTAATTTCAGATGGAGAAGCATCAGAATGGTTTTGGAAACGTGAGTTTGGCAATGCTTACTATTGGCTTTTTCAGCAAGAAGAAAATGTAACTACTGGGCTTTCTATTCATTCCGAATTCGAGATTGAATTGTATCCGAACCCTGCAATAGACCAACTACACTGGCAAGGCAGCTTAGAACCAAACGCACTGATAACGATTTTCGGGAATGACGGGCGCTTTATTAGCAGCCAACTTGTTACTGAAGCAGTAACAAGCATTAATGTCGCAGAATTAGAGTCAGGCTATTATTTTTTCCAGTACTTCTCTCCCAGTAATGGGCAACTGAAGACTCTGCCGTTTCTGAAGAACTAAAGCCTTTGGTCAAAGCGATTTTTAAAGAAAAGTAGAAAAGCATTATATTTCAAGCTTAGTTTAAAAAGACTTAACAACTATTTATGATTCAAATGAAAAAACTGGGAATACATCTATTTGAAGCGGGCAAGATCTGCTTGATGTTCGTTCTCCTCTATCTCACCACCTCCTGTGATAATATGGTGGAGGAAATCACTTTGAAAGAAGATGGCTCTGGAACTTACAATATGTATACAGATGCCATTACTAGTCAGAGAACGATGGCAAAACAAATGGCAATGATGTTTACTGAAGAGGATTCTTATATTAATATTGACAGTTTGGATGAGGCCATCGATCAACGTATTTGGGCAAACATGCCAGAAGTTGTTGATTCTGTGATGGATATTCAGAAAGAGATGCCAGATTCTATCAAGAATGATCCGCGCTTTGCTGATTTAGTGGCAGGAATGCAAGGTTACATGCGTGGCAGTAAGAAAGAAGGAGTCATGAATACTGGTATGGAAATGGATTTTAAAGACATTAAAACGCTAAATCGATTTGACGAGTTTCTTCAAGAATCTTCTAAGGGCTCAGGTAAAGCTGGTGGACAAATGGGCGATATGGAGATGGGAGATACCAAAACGGAATTCTCACTGTCAGACAATAGTTTTTCAAAGCAAATTATACGCCTAAAAGAAGCTGATGTAAATGAGGAAGATCGAAAAATGATGGAAATGATGATGGGTGCTGGAAAGTTTACCACCATTGTACATTTACCACGAGCTGCAAAAAGTGTAAAGCAAGATCATGAACTTTCTGATGACAAAAAGACAGTTACTTTTGAGTACAACATGATTGACTACATGATTGGCGAGGTGGATGCTAATTGGGAAATTGAAATGGAGGACAAATAATTCCCACAAACATTTTTGCAAAACACAGGAAGACCGATCAATGTTGATCGGTCTTTTTTATTTCTTTGTAAATAAGGCAGATGGAGCATTCAATTTTAAAAATGGAAACGATAAAATGCTTTGAATACAAAAAGAGCACATGAAAAACATAGACCGACCGACCCTGATACTTGACGAGACAAAGTGCAGAAAAAACATGCTAAAAATGAAGCAAAAGGCGGAACGAAATGGACTAGCTTTTCGCCCTCATTTTAAAACGCATGTCAGTATTGAAATTGGTGAATGGTTTCGAGAACTGGGGGTAGATAAAATTGCTGTTTCGTCTATAGCTATGGCCGAATATTTTGCTGAGGCTGGATGGAAAGATATATTGGTGGCTTTTCCCTGTAACCTTCGCTCTATTGAAAGAATCAATAAACTTGCCGCGCAAATAGATCTTAATATCCTAGTGGAGGATCCAGTTGTTCTTGCCAAAATAAACACTGCCTTAAAATACAAAGTATCTGTTTGGATCAATATTGATTCGGGTTATGGTCGATGTGGCATAAAAGCCGAAAACGATTCAGTTGTTTTGGACTTGGCAAGCCAGACTGCTGAGGCAGAAAAACTAAAATTCAAAGGCATGCTAAGCCATGCAGGACATAGTTATGGCGCCCGTAGCAAAACCGAGATCGGAGAAATACATGATTCAAGCATTGCTAAAATTCAAAATCTTTCAAATAAGCTTCGACCGCATTTTCCTGAACTTGAAATATCAATAGGCGATACACCTACTTGTTGCAGCATGGAGCATTTTGGGCCTGCTACTGAAATACGCCCAGGAAATTTCGTATTCTTCGATCTAAGCCAAAATCAGATCGGTTCTTGCGCAATAAATGAGATTGCTGTATGTATGGCTTGTCCAATAGTGGCAATTTATCCTGAGCGAAATGAAATGATCATTCATGGTGGAACGGTTCATTTTGCACAAGATTTGATGCTACACGCGAATTATGAAAAAGAAATTCATGGACTGGTAGTGGAGCAGACAGCGGAATTTCAGTGGGGAGAAACTACCGGCAGCTATTTAAAGAAATTGAGTCAAGAACATGGAACGGTTCATCTCAGCTCAGAAGATGCTAAGAGGTATCAAATTGGTGATCTTGTCTTTATTTTACCAGTACATTCATGCACCTGCGCAAACTTGATGGGAGGCTACCTTCTTAAAAATGGAAACTATCTCAAGAGAATGTCACAATAATATTGACGAACAATTGCTCCTAAAACTAGTATTTCCAATTTTAAAAAAAGGCTCGCGCTTGTTCTAACCATTGTCCTTTTTGAATTGAATTTTCTTCTAATTCTAAAGCCTGTTCGATGATAAGCATGTCTTCCTTTTTGAGTGCTATTAGCTGAGCAAAACGATAAATTCCAATCTTGTTTAGCTTTTTCTCTTTTATTTCGTCAATTCCAGCAATCTGACATAAATCCTCTTTGTCAGCGTTTTGGGAAACCCCAATCCGTTCCATCAGACGATTTAACTTTTTCAACAAGCCTACGTATTTCATTTCAATCTTTGTAGTAGCTCGTTGAGATTCCGCTAATTCTTGCTTGGAAGAGGTAGGAAAACTAGGACGGCTTTCCACATCATCTTTTGGCGTAGAAACATGTATAATATCGTTTGCTGTTTCTTTGCGCTCACGTTTATTTTTTTCGCTTTCCTTATTTCCGTTTTCTTTGTTTCCTAGCTCTTTATCACTTGCATTGAGCAATGCAATTTTAGTTAACAGCACTTGCTTTTCTTTAGTCAAGTCTTGAATATCTTGATGTGCCTTATCCAAATTACTTTCGAGATCCTTATTACGTTGTGAAAAATCACTGGCCGTCTTTAGAATTTGCTGGTAGTGCTTTTCTACTAGTTCTAATCTATTTATCTGTACTTTCTTAAGCGCATTCCAGTCCGTTTCTCGTTTTATCCACACTTTTTCCATTTCCTTCCATTCAGCTTGTTCTTTTCTGAGTAAGCTATACGCTTCAAGCTCTTCCTTTTGCTCCTCTATCTCTTTACTCAAAAGAACATTTCTTCTCTCCGAATCATTCCAGTAACGCCCTAAGCTTTTGACTTCTTTTTGGCTTCCTCTATACAACTCGCTAAGGCCCATGTATTCTTTCTCTAACTGCTCTTGCTCTTGACGCAATTGATCTTGCTTTTTCTTGGACGATTTCCGAAAGCTGAAATACCCAATCAAAAATGCTCCTAAACCTGAGACAATAATTACTAGTCCCGCATGTATAGCTTCATTCATAATGAAAATTTTTCCAAGTCGGTATTATTTACTATATCAACTTCTACTCTCCTATTTCTGGATTTTTTTATCAAATCATCATTCGAAACAATAGGCATCGTTTCTCCTAGACTATGAAGGGTCACAAATAGCTCATCGAGACCACTTTGTGTCAGCATGTCTTTGGCTGCAGTAGCTCGTTTCATTCCTAGCTCTAAGTTCGCAATCGGGTTACCTTCGTTACAAGTGTGACCAATAATTAAAAGACTTTTATCAGGATGTCGACCTAAGAATTGCTTCAACTCTTCCACTTTTATCTCTAAACCTTTCATCTCAATCACAAAATCGGCCTTCCCTTGCTCAAAGATATCCTTCTTCTTACCGTCCTTACCAAG
>CALFBW010000313.1 GCA_937951415.1 uncultured Chitinophagales bacterium
GAATTACCCTTTTATTCACAACCCTACGGCTTTTGATCCAGATGGTGATAGTTTGCATTTTGAACTAATCGTTCCCTTAGAGAGTCAAGGCGTCCCCGTTATCGGATACGTTTTCCCCAATCAAATAGAGCCAGGGGGCGACAATAATTTGACGCTAGATGGCGAAACTGGGGAATTGATTTGGGATGCACCACAAGTAGAAGGAGAATTCAATATTGCCATATTGATAACTGAATACCGAAACGGTTTCAAAGTAGGAACCATGATTCGAGATATGCAAATATTTGTGGAGGATACAGGTAATGAACCGCCCGAGGTCTCAGAAGTAAATGATACTTGTGTTTTTGTAGGAGAAAATCTGACTTTGACTTTCACTGCCACCGATGATCCTGCTCAAAAAGTACAGTTAACTGCTTTTGGCGCTCCCTTTGAATTAGATACGGTTCCGGCAACTTTTAATGCGCCGAATGGATTCGTGAGTCCGCCAGTCTCGGGTATTTTTAGTTGGGATGCTAAATGTGAACACATTTTTAGTTCGCAATACACAGTTGTTATAAAGGCCGAAGATAATTTCACTTTGCCCTCAGGGGCTTCCCTGCCCTTAACGGATCTGGAAACCTGGAGAATTACCGTAGTTGCTCCACCACCCACAGGTGTAACAGCAACTACCAATAATGGTAATATCGAAGTTTCTTGGGATGACCCTTATGATTGCGCCTATTTCGAAAAGTTTATTGGCTTTTCCGTTTGGCGAAAAATAGGCTGTGAAGACAGTGATTTCGATGACTGCCAACGAGGACTTGCTGGAACAGGCTATCAAAAAATTGCGGAAAGAATTGATGCTTACAACTATCTTGACAACACAGCGGAAAGAGGACCTTTGTATTCTTACCGAGTAGTGGCAGAGTTTTCGGATGCGAATAACCTACAAGGATTTCCCATCAATATTTCTGAAAGTTATCCTTCTGATCAAATCTGCATGGCTTTGCCAAAAGATCAACCAATACTTACAAATGTTTCGGTAATAAATACCAGTGATAATGCAGGAGAAATAAATGTTGCTTGGACCAAACCCGACGGTACGGCCTTGGATACAATTATTAATGCACCTCCCTATACTTATGAACTGTATCGATCTGATGATGCACTCGGAACCAGCTTTCAGAAAATTACAGAGTTTACAGCCAATACCTTTGCAGCAGCAAACGATACTTCATTTATTGATGGAGGATTAAATACAGAAAATATTCAATACAGCTATAAGTTGCGCTTCTTGTCTAACGGAAACGAAATTGGAGAAACCCCTTTGGCATCTTCGGTCTTTCTAAATCTCAGTAGCACCAGTAATACACTTATTGTTTCATGGACAGAAAACGTTCCATGGATTAATCAAAATTATCGCGTATTCCGAACAGACAGCCCTGGAGGTGCGTTTACAGAAATTGCCCAGGTAAGTCAGCAGTCTTATTCCGATACTGGATTGGTAAATGGAGAAGATTATTGTTACTACGTAACCAGCGAAGGCACTTATTTTAATCCTGATATTTTTGATCCTTTATTAAATGACTCACAAGAAAAATGTGGAATCCCAATTGATACTACTGGGCCTTGTCCACCTGTTTTAATGGTTAGCAACGACTGCATAACAGGCGAAGGTGATTTTGACAGCAATGCTATTTCTTGGAATACTTCTCAAGAAGTTTGTGGAGACGATGATGTAGTTTCCTATCAAGTCTTTTATACACCGCCCGGAAGTACGGATTTGATTGATGTAAGCGGATTTTTGTCAGCAGACCAAAATAGTTACGAGCATTTTATTGACGAATCTTTGGCGGGATGTTATACAATTGTAGGCATTGATAATTTTGGAAATGTTGGAGATTTGAGTGCTGCAGTTTGTGTGGAATCCTGCTCTTCCTACGAATTGCCGAATACCTTTACACCTAATGATGATTCTTTTAATGATGTATTCACCCCATTAGAGGGCTATCGTTTTGTAAATCGTGTAGAAATGAAAATCTTTGATCGCTGGGGTACTTTGGTATTCGAAACAGAAGATCCTGCAATTAATTGGGATGGAACAAACAAGGGCACCGAAGTAGGGGACGGTGTCTTTTATTACAGCTGTAGAGTTTTTGAACAATCAAGTTCTGGCGAAGAATTAGAAAAAGACGAACTAAGTGGCTATATCCATTTGTTTAAAAATTAATCTCCAATAAATGTTTACGGGAATTATTGAAGTGCTTGGAAAGATCGAGAAAATCGAAAAGGAGGGCAGTAATTATCACTACACCATTTCTTCCAGCATCTCTAAGGAACTAAAAGTCGATCAGTCGGTTTCCCATAATGGCGTTTGTCTAACCGTTGTAGCACTATCGGAAAACACACACACCGTTACAGCCATTGATGAAACACTCAACAAAACCAATCTAGGAGATTGGGAAATTGGTCAAATTGTTAATTTGGAAAGAGCCATGTTGCCAACACATCGTTTAGACGGCCACATGGTGCAGGGTCATGTTGATCAAACTGCTCGTTGTATTATGATCAATGAAAATGACGGCAGTTGGGAGTATCGGTTTTCTTATAAACCTATCGAAGAAATATTGACCGTTGAAAAAGGATCTGTCTGCGTAAATGGAGTATCACTTACTTTAGTAAATGTGGAGAAGGGAGCATTCTCAGTCGCAATAATTCCGTACACCTACGAGCACACAAACTTTCATCAATTTCAAGAAGGCAGCATCGTAAACCTCGAATTTGATGTCATAGGAAAATATGTGGCGAAAATGATGCAGGCATATGTTCCTGCAGCCAAGTAAATAGTAATGTCGGAAGATTTATTCGAAGATTGGCGAAATAATGCCGTCAATAAAAAGGCGGAAAATGCCAAATTTCTAAAATCGCTGAAGCGAAAAGATAGAAAAAAAATCGATGCGCTTGCGGAAGAAATGCACGATGAAATCTTTGAGGAAATCGATTGCTTGAAATGTGCAAATTGCTGTAAGACCATCAGTCCCATTGTACGAGAGGCTGATCTGCGTCGTATGGCAGCACATTTAAAAATGAAGGAGTCAAAATTGATCGAAAGCTATTTATTGATCGACGATGATGGAGACTATGTCATGAATTCCGCCCCCTGCCCTTTCTTGGGCTCCGATAATTACTGCAGTATTTACGAAGCGCGCCCCAAAGCTTGTCGGGAATATCCACACATTGACCACAAACCTTTTACAAGTATTAATAATTTACATAAAGTCAATACGCTCACTTGCCCTGCTGTTTATCACAGCTTAGAGCGCCTGAAGAAAATATTATAGTCGAGCAGCCTAAAATGTTTCTTCTAGTTGTGATGTGTGAAAACATAACGGTAAATGTTAATGTTTTACAGCGTGCTATTTTATTGTTTAATCACCCTTACTTGTCTCATAGGGTCTATTCAACAAAGGTTTTGTTTATGGGAGAAGCGAACAGTAATCTTTCGCAATTGTTTTGATAAATCGTGTAAAAAGTTGTTTTGGTTTTATTTGTTACCTTGAATTCAAGTAACAAAT
>CALFBW010000314.1 GCA_937951415.1 uncultured Chitinophagales bacterium
CCACATCAAAGGAAGTCCAATTACAAGGTTTGTAAAGC
Organism: uncultured Chitinophagales bacterium; assembly: GCA_937951415.1. GTDB lineage: Bacteria > Bacteroidota > Bacteroidia > Chitinophagales > UBA2359 > CALFBW01. Next base: position 39 of record CALFBW010000314.1, read on the forward strand.
AGAAATAGCTCTCCTGCTTCGAAGTCCATCTCAAATATTTTCTGGTAATCTTCCACCTGCATTTATCACTTAAAAGCACCCTTTCCACCAGCGATCTACCAAGGCAATAAGCCAACAGGTCTCTTCAGAGGGAGGGTCTAATTTCATTACTTTCATTCTGCTACAGCATCAATGCTGTGGTTTTTCGGAATGCTGCGCAAAGCTAAAGGAATGCGATGAAATAAATGTAAGATTAGCTACCGAATCCGGAGAGGGCTACAGCAATGGTTATTGTTCCTACCAAAAAACAGTAAGCGGAAAACCAAGTGATCTTTCCGTTCTTCACAATTCTGAGCATCCATTGACAAGCTGCCCAGCCCGATAAAAAGGCTGCCAAAAACCCCACCAAGAGTGGCAAGCTTTCGGCTTGTGTTTGTGCTGGAGCTTCAAGGTAATCTTTCAGTTCAAGTAGGCTACCTCCAACAATGGGGATTAAGACCATTAGGAAAGAAAATCGTGCGGCTTCTTCTCGAGAAACTCCCAAGGCCAGTGCAGAAGAAATCGTCATTCCGGAGCGTGAAATTCCCGGCAGAATGGCTATAACTTGTGCAAAACCAATTATGAGCGCCCGCCACCAAGTCATTGGGGAGGCATCTTTTCGTTCTAATTTCGATAAAAGCAAGAGTACTCCAGTCACAAGTAGCATACAACCCACCAAGAGTAGTCTACCTTCAAAGAGCAGCTTGATATCATCTTTAAACAAGACGCCTACAATACCAATCGGGAATGCCGTCAACAATAAGAATGCAATGTATTTGTTTCCAGCGTTCCACTTAAAAGTGAAAATGTTTTGGATAAGCGACCAAATGTCTTTTCGAAAAACAATGAGGATGCTGAGGGTTGTGGCCAAATGAACCATCAAAGTAAACAGCATATTATCTGCTGCTTCAGTGCCTAGCAAGGCTTTTCCTAGCTCAATGTGCCCGCTACTGCTAACAGGTAAAAACTCTGTCAAGCCCTGAACGATCCCTAGGATAAGGGCTTCTAATACCGACATAGCAAGGATTAAGCCTCTTCTTCGATCTCTGGTACGGCTGGCTTACGCATAATGGCGTATCCTTCAACTATAAGCCCGATCAAAACCAAGATTGGAGCGATGATCGTTCTTCGAGCTCCGTACAAAGTATCTTCTGGATACTCACTAGGATTGGCAGCACCACCTCCCATCATGAGAAGGTAACCAAGCGCCATAATGGCAATTCCTGCTAAGACCAACAAAAAGTTCGTCTTATCGAAAAGCATGAGTGTTTTTTTATTTTTAGCCATAAGCTTATTGCTCTTAATAGAGATCCTCCAGTTTCATTTTCAAATACTTGGTCACGGCTGTTCGCGTGCTCCACCAAGATATAAAGATACCTACAATGATGATAGAGCCACAAATGAAAGCATAATGCTTAACATCATTTTGCATTTCTAAGAACGGCATGTTCTTATTCAACATATAAATGCTGATCAACAACAATATACAGGCTAGTACACCACAAATGAGCCCATTGATTACAGATGTTTTAATAAAAGGTCGAGTGATTAGACTACGGGTTGCCCCTACCAGCTGCATCGTTTTGATCTTGAATCGATTACTGTACATGGTCAGTTTGATGGTATTATCTATCAAAGTGATGGCAATAAATAGAAAAATTGCGGTGATCAATCCTAGAATGATTCCCAGTTTTCGTACATTTTTATTGATTGCTTCTAATAGCACTTCTTGATAAAAGACCTCCGTGACTAATTTACTTTCTTCTAGCTCTGATTTGACGGCCTTTATGCTCTCGGCCGATCCATCATTGTGCTGCAAACGCAATTGAATGGATTGATAAAGGGGATTGAAGTCGAGCACCTCCAGATAATCTTCGCCATATTCTTCTTGAAACTCCATTGCAGCGTCGTCTTTGGAGATGTAACGTGCACTCAATACATCTTTTCGATCCTGCAATCTCTTTTCAAAGGCCTTTCCCTCCTCCGGGCTTAATTTATCCTCCAAAATAACTGTCAGTTCAACGTTCTCTTTGAGTTGCTGACCGAGGTTTCTGGCATTTAGCAAGATTGCTCCCAAAGCTCCGAGTAGAAACAATACCAAGGTGACACTTATTATGGAATAAATGTACGAGGGTTGATTCTTTCTTTGTTGCTTAGTAGCCTTACTTGCCATTGAAGGTACAAAGGTAAACATAGCATTTGAATCACATGCGGTAAGAGCTTTAGCAATTCAAGATGATCGGCCAGGGATGCTGCTTAAAAAGAAAAAGAGCAGCCAACAAACTAAACTTGTTAAATGCAGGAATAGAGGCATAAAAAAAGGGCTCGGTTTCCCCATCCGAGCCCAGCAGACCAAAGCAATCATAAATGATCTAATGGCTGCAAAATTGTTTATTTGTACAAGAGTACATGGATAGTTCCTCTTTCTTCGCGTCTTGCAGTTCGTAATGATACAAACTTCTTGCCTGCTTTCGAGAAAGTATACCCCTTAAAATCCTTTCGTAGCTGTAAACATCTGTACTCAATACTTATTGACACTTAACTATTTTCACGGACCACTTTAAACGTTTCCTCTTATACCAATCAATGAAGTAACTTTTAATATATCGCGCTGGGAACGAAACCAGAAAAAGCTTGGGACACAATCACTATGAAGGCAAAAGAACGGAAGGCTTGCAATGATCCGCACTATTTTCTTTCAAAATCTAAAAATATGTCACAGTCTGTTAAATGGCTTCATATATGCGATGAACCTATCAAATTTTGCGACCAGTGGTCATTGTTCAGTCTAATTTTCAGCATGATTTCTTTCTCTGACCAGCGCTAACTCAAATGGTTTAATCGACTGCGCAAATTTGCTTGGTGTCTGCGACTAAAATTAATGGTCAATTCATCACTAAACTGGATCGCAAAAACTTTATAGTTGATCGATTGAATAGCATTAAGGTTTGCCAAGTAGCTGCGATGAACCTGCAAAAAGTCACGCTCAGAAAGCAGTTCCATTATTTTCGAAAATTTGATACGTGCCATGTATCTATTCCCAGAAGTTACTGCTAAGACATAATCTCCTTCTGCCTTAAAAAAGCAGATATCGTCCAGGGCTACTTTGACAAAGAGGTCCTTTTCTCTAAAGAAGAAAAAGTCCTTCAACAAAAAGCTTTCTTCTTTGACTTCTGAAGCTTCCTGTTCTGTTTCCGCCTGCTCATTCTCAGTTATATGTTTTAGCGCAAGTTTTATCGTGCTTTGCAAACTAAACTTGTTAACTGGCTTCACTAGATAGGCTAACATATTTGCTTCGGAAGCTTCTTCATATGAATTTGCATCTGCATATGAAGTAATAAAGACCACAGGAGTATTAGTCGGCTTAATAAAGTTGGCAACTTCTTTACCATTCATCCCGCCCTTTATATCGATATCCATTAACACTAAGTCTGGTTTATTTAAGGCAATCTGCTCTAGAGCCTCTCCAGAATTGTCCACCTTCGTAATCAGGGAATACCCTAACTCCTTCACCAACATTTCCAGTTCGACTGCAAACAGCGGATCATCCTCCACTATAAGTATATGTAATCCCACTCCTCTCCTTTTAATTATAAATACCTTATGGTAAGTTACACAAAAAGAGCTATAATTAATTAAAGTACAAAACCCATTTTTCCTAATAGGTAATTTCCAAAGTTCCTAGTTTAGCCTTGTTCACAAACCAAGTATCGTAATCAGTAGTCTGCACCACTCCATCTAAGTTCCCATCAGTCAACATATAGATATTCAGAATTGACGGGTCAACAAACCAGTCGTCGTAGTCTGTGTTTTGTATTACAGCATCGCGATTGTAATCTCCTGCGTATAAAGCATATTTACCGTCTGGCATTTGTTTTAGCTGTTCAATTCCAAAAGCAGCATTTTCTGACAAGGTAAAATCATAATTAACGACATTTGCAGCGGTTAAAGCACTTGCTGTAAGCACATCTAAATGATTGCGATGACGAACAATGAAATAGTAATCATCTCCTTGGCTCAGGTTTTGAAAATCAACTCCCGTAGCTCCTGTTGGAGATACTATATTTCCATCAGTCAATAAAAGTCCTATCTGAGCTTCGATCAAATTAAGCCCTTTGCTTCCCGTCAGCTGTGGACTGCCTTGATAGGCTTCAATCAATACCCAGTCAACTGTATTCGTTGGAGGGCTCATAGCCATCGCTGTAAAATTGGCGTTCCAAGGAGCTACTGCATAGGGCTGATTGAATGGCACAAGACCACTTGTGAATAAATCATTGTGCATTCCATTAGCTGTGTAGTTTCCTTCAAAGAATAATTTTAATCGAACATTGCTAATCGGTGCTGCACATGAGTTCACCGTAAAAGTCTGACTTGTTGTTTCAGAGCAAGTGGCATTACTGATTGTATAGTTAATGATTAGGGGACTGTCATAATTCGCAACTGGAATCGTACTTGGATCAAAAATATTTCCTGCAACTCCTGGTCCAGTGAAAGCACCACCAGGATTCAATGGAATTAAAACCACAGCTCCATCATCCGGGCAGAAAACCGATTGAGGACTGGAAAATGTTGCTGACCCTAAGGGGTTCAAAGCTTCACAAATGCACAAAGCATTGTTCCAAGTCTCGATCCCATTTACACAGTCTCCATCGCTCACACAAATATTGGGATTTGGAATATTCAGTTGATCACAAGTGCAGGTCGTCGAATTCCAGAACTCTTCTCCATTTGCACAAATTCCATCGTCCAAACATGCCGATGGATCGGGAATGTTCTGTTGTTCACATTGACAAGTATTGCTGTTCCAAAACTCATCGCCATTGACACATTGATTGTCGTCCTGACACTGGCTTGGATCGGGCAGGTTGATTTGTTCACACTGACAAGTAGCGTTGTTCCATATTTCTTCCCCATTTCCACAGAGACCGTCGTCCTGACAGCTACTGGTATCTGGAACATTTACCTGATCACAATTGCATGTTGTGTTGTTCCATATTTCATCACCATTGGCGCAATTCCCATCATCTACGCAAGTAGCTGGATCTGGAACATTTATTTGTGTACAAATACAGTTTCCGCTGTCCCAAACTTCTTGACCATTCGCGCACAAACTGTCATCTTGGCAAGTAGTAGGATCGGGAACATTTATTTGCTCGCAACTGCAGTTACTCGCATTCCATTGTTCTTGCCCATTTGAACAGATTCCATCATCCACACAAGTTGTTGGGTCGGGAATGTTCACTTGTTCACAAACACAAAGGCTATTGCTCCACTGCTCCAATCCGTTTGAACAATCATTGTCGTCTATGCATGAAGCGGGATTCGGCACATTTAAGTGCTCACAAATACAATTGTTGTTATTCCAAGTCTCTAATCCGTTACTGCAATTGAGATCATCAACACAAGTGCTTGGATCTGGAATATTTATTTGCTCACAAACACATGTGTTCGTGTTCCATTGCTCATCTCCGTTGGAACAATTTCCGTCGCTTACACAAAGCGATGGATTAGGAACATTTATTTGCTCGCAAACACAATTGTTCGTATTCCATATTTCTTCTCCATTAGCACAAACTCCATCGTTCAGGCATGTAGATGGGTCTGGAACATTTATTTGTTCGCAAGTACAATTGGAACTATTCCATGTTTCTACACCATTTGAGCAATCGCCATCATCCAGGCAAGTGCTGGGATCTGGAATATTTATTTGCTCACAAATACAGGTAACTGGATTATACACCTCTTCTCCATTAGAGCAATCCCCATCATCTGTGCAAGTAAATGAATTACTACTTACCGTAACCATTTGCTGGCAAGTAATTGAAAGATTACTGTTATCGCTTGCCGTCCAGGTCACTATGGTAGTTCCTACACCAAATAGATTTGGAGCATCATTCGTGATGGACATTATACTACAATTGTCACTTGCGGTGGCTTGTCCCAAATTGACATTCGAAGCAAAACATTGCGCAGCGTCTGCATTTATTAGCAAATCATTTGGACAATTGATTTGAGGAAGGATATTATCAATTACTTCGACCGTTGCACTACAAATAGTAGATCTCCCATTGCTATCCATCACATTCAAAGTGACCGAATTATTTCCCAAGTCCATGCAATCAAAAACAGAAGGACTGACTGTGAGACTGCTAATACCACAAGCATCACTAGAACTATTATCCACTTGATTTGCATTAATAACAACAGCCCCAGTATTATCCAAGTAGGCTTGAATATTTTGGCTCATACAATTGGGATTTGTTTGATCACTTACTGTTACTTGTGCAGTACAAGTTTTACTATTTCCATTATTATCTGTCACCGTTAACTGCACAGGCGTGGTTCCAACATCGTTGCAATCGAAATTGGTTTTATCTAGAGCATAACTGGCGATGCCACAGGCATCACTAGATCCATCGTCAATATCATTGGCCGTTATGCTAGCCAAACCGTTAGCATTTAGTGACAAATTAATATCCTTGGTGCTGCAAACTGGAGAAATAGTGTCAAGGACTGTTGCGGTGGCTGCACAGGTATTCGATAAACCAGCATTATCAAAAACTGTCAATATGATTGGATTAGTTCCTACCTCAGCGCAAGTAAAATTTGACTGGCTAATTTGCAAATTAGTTATGCCGCAAACATCGCTAGAATTATTATTTACTGCACTTGCCGAGGTACTTCCAGTTCCACTTGCATTTAAGTAGACCGTAACATTTTGTGCCGAACAATCGGGTATAATTAAATCTTGAATAATTATTGGGCAATTAACTTGATCAGAATTTCCAGCAGCATCAAAGGCTGTTATGTTTATCATTTGAGTGCCGATATCGCTACAAGTAAATGTTTGTGCATTGTTTTGTTCACTGGCTAATTGACAATTATCAGTGCTGCTTCCATCTCCTAGAGAATTTACTGGAACCGTTACCGTTCCCGCTGCAGATAAAGTAAATACTGGAGTGATAGCAGGGCAAATAGCTACTGGATCAACATTTTCAATTATGGTTATTACCGCAGGACAATCAATACTGTTTCCACCGGCATAATTTAAAGTTAATGTTACAGGATTATCTCCGACATCCGTACAATCGAAAGTGGAGGGAGAAAGACTAGTAGTAACATCGCAATAATTGAGAATATTTGGATCAATCTCTTCTGGTAATATTGTTATTGAATTTATTCCTGCAGCTAAAGTTCTTGTAATGTTTTGGCAATTTAAGACCGGCGGACTTTGATGATCGGATAAGAAATCTACAGCATTACACATTAAGGCATCCCTAGTTAAGGCATCTGTTGTTTCTAGAGGGAAACCGAAATAGACCACGGCAAAATCAGCACCACTATAAGCAGTTGCCGCTCCATCACCTGTTCCTCCACTATAATTCAAGTCAACAGTAGATCCACCAAAAGCAGCAAGCCTATCAGGATATTCGGCATCAAAATAGCAAAAAGTATTATCATCGAAACTCCCATTTATTCCTGCAAAAATTCCTGAGCCATTTCCTGCAATACTGTAAGAATTCGCATCATCTCCCACGTACGCAGCTTTTAAATAATTATTGTAAAAAGAAACATCGGCATTACCAGAACTGGCTCTACCAATATCCCAACCTATTTCCGCACCAGAAATTATTAAGCAACCATTTGCATCTAAATAATTTTGTAATAAATTTCTCTCCGTTGTATTGAGTGAATTATCAACCGTTGATTCCTCTCCTGTATACCAATTTATTGCTGGATAATCATTCAATATAGCTTGGCCATCAATAATGGCTTCATTGGCACAACCATCAAAACTGACATTGCATTGATCCAGCGCTTTTGCATGATCTACCATGTAATCGTAATTGTTCATCAGTTCTAAAAACAATCTTCTCAAATCGGTTAATTGAGAACTAGAGGTTTTTCGTACTGCCGACGCTCGATCGATTCTATCAAAGCCATCCACTATTAAGAAATCTGTGGCACAGCCTGGAACATTTGGGGTTTTTGCTGCTACGATCGCCGAAGGAAAAGATTCCCCTCCAGCATTAACTGCAGACACTCTAAAATAATACGTGCTTGAAGGATTGAGTCCTGTAAATGTGTAGGAATTTCCTGTTACCGTAAAACCATCGGGAAATGCTCTACCGTGTGTACCCATGTAAATTTTGTAGGAGGTCGCAGCTTCTGTTCCGCATTCATTAATTGGCGTATTCCAGCTTAGTGTTATCTCGTTGTTTCCTGAATTTTTTGCATATAAATGGGTGGGTGCTTCTGGCATAAATTCAGGACTGACCCCATCTTTATCGGCAAAATATTCTACTATTCCTTGATAAATGCCCCTTGCGGCAATCTCTCTAAATCTTGGTGTTGTTAAAGCTTCCGCATCAGCCGCGTTATCGTGAAATGCGACTTCGACTAAGCAGCCCGGCATAGTTTGTAATTCTCGAAGTTCTCCGAAGTTGGCATATTTCACCCCTCGGTCATTCCAACCCGAATCGTAGCAATCGATAATATCATCAGCTAAAGATGACTGTATAAAATTTTGTAAATCATAACTTCCTGTGGTGACAGGGTAACTGCTGTTGGAGCCATCGTACGCGTAGGTTACTGTTCCCCTTGCCGTTCCAGAAGCTGCATTCGTATGCCATGAAACGTAGCAAGCGTTATTCTGTTCTTGACTTGTCCCCTTCGCTAGTTCATATTCGGCATAGTTGGGTCGCATTGTTACATCGCCCCGACAGCTTGGGTAGCCCATAAAAGGTGCATACATTCGCGCTGATTCTTCCCAACGTGGTTTATCTGTGGGACCTGTTCCATAGGTACAATCTAATTCTGTTCCCGTACCACCACCAAAACGCATGGCATCGGCTATAACGAATTGACTGGCAGCTGGATCGGTACTCGAATTCAAAAGCGTGACACTGCCACTGCTTCCCGCATCAAAATAAAATTGCCCTAAGTACACCCAAGTCTCTCCATGTACTTCTTGGTTGACGCTTACTAGGGTTGTTCCTCCTGCGTGATTCACCTCGTATTGCGCATCAATTGGTCGATCACTGAATGCTCTATACGTAGTCGAGACCCAGTAGAGTCCCTCCTTCGGAATATTGGGTGTCCAAGTGGCCGTAGAAGTTGCCGCTCCCGAATTTGTTGTTCCACTAAAACGATAGCCGTTTGACTGATCGTAATTATTAGTCGAAGGATTAAAACCTGTATTGCTTGTGGTGGACCAAGCGCCCGTTTCTTGGTAGCCCGCGTCTGTATTATCTACAATAACCATGTTTTCGTTGTAGTCTCGCTCACGCACTGACCACACAT
>CALFBW010000315.1 GCA_937951415.1 uncultured Chitinophagales bacterium
CTGTCTTCATTAATAAGTAGAAAATATTGGAAATCCTTGTGTTTCGGTGCACTCAGTTTGTTTGGGCCCCTACTTATTGTGATTCTTGCTTTTTCTGCGGTCTTCATAGAAGAAATTTTTGCCTTCTTTGAAATTTTTGAAACTGGACAGGTAGCGGAAGATCAACTGATTACATCGTTGCTCCTAGTCGCAATAGTAGCAATCATTGGCTTAGGGCTTATTCAAGCCGCCTTTGTTGCTATGATTCTTGCTGCTGTTGATCAATTTGATAAGAAAGGTGAAGCGCCAACTATTTCAAATTTATGGCCTAAAATTCGAAAATATACAGGCAAAATTATTGTCTTAGGATTGTTTGCAACTGTACTCTTCACTATTGGATACTTCCTGAGTCTAGTTCCATTGTTTACACTAATGGCGGCAGGTTTGGAAGGACTGGGCAGCTTAGTTTACTTGCTTTTTTGGATAGTAGCATCGCTCTCATTTTCCTGCGTTGTGGGCTTTAGTGCAGCGGGAATAGTGTTAGATAATAAAACGATCAACACTGCTGTACAAGACAGTTTTCAGCTTTTCCTTGAAGATGTTTTTGTTAACCTTGCTTACACAGGACTGATGCTCTTTTTGACTTATATGCCTGTCGTTTTTAGCTCTTTTTTGATGGGAATATTTCAAGGACTTTTCTATACCATTTCCGATGATCTCTCTAGTTTTTCCTATGTGGTTGGACTGCTACCGATAATTTTATTAATGGTTTACATCCTCTCTACTTTTATCGGATTTATTTTTATTACTATTTCTTTAGCCGTTCGCTACTGCAATATTGACGAAAGAGTAAATGGAAAGCAGTTGAAAAAACAGATTGAAGCTTTTGATCTTTCCAGAAATGCAATGGAAGAACATTTGACGAAAAAACTTTTCGAGTGATGTTGAAGATGGACATATCGAAAAAGTTTAGGTCGGTTTTCATTCTCTTGGGAATTCTCCTACTATTAGTCGGATCAGAACATCAATTGATCGCCAGTGAAGAAAGCCAAGAAGAGTACAATGAAGAAGCAGTATATTACGAGAACTTCAATTTGAAGCGACTTTCTAAGGCTGTGGAAGATGAAATTGTCCAGGATGAAGAGTTGAAGTATAAAAAAGAGTACAAACAAATAGGATTCCTTCAACGCTTAAGTCATCGGTTCAATCGCCTAATGAATTCTATTTTCGGTTCAGGTGATGTTCAAGATGGTTGGTCAACAATAAAAGCTATCTTGTATCTATTGGTAGCCTTGTTGGCAGTTTATATTCTCTATCGTGCACGCTTCAATCACAGCTTTACGGAAGATCCCATGCGGCGAACAAAGATGACTTTTGAAGAGATTGAAGAGAATTTATTGGACTTGAACCTCGATGAGAAAATTGAACAAGCAATAAGAACTGGAAACTTTAGAATTGCTATTCGATTGAGCTATCTCAAGTCCTTAAAATTGCTTGCTCAGAAAGATATTATTGAATGGGATAGTAATAAGACGAATGGAGACTATCGCTATGAGATAGCTGGTTCTGGCTTTGAAAAAGAGTTCGAATCTATCACGTCCGTATTTGATTATGTTTGGTATGGGGAATTTCCGATAGATAAAGAATCGTTCTTCGATTTTCGAGAGTCTTTTTCTTCATTTTATTCAAAGTTGAATTAAGATGAAAAAGGGACTACGTATACTGTTTTTTTTACTGCTCATCGCCGTCTTGGTTTTTGTCATTCAGGAACGAAAGCCCCAGTCATTTACTTGGACCGCGAACTACTGGCAAGAAAGTAAAGAACCTTTTGGAACCTTTATCCTAGATAAAAGCCTTCATGATATTTACTCTGATATTGATATACTTTATTCTGATTCTACCATTTACAATACTTTAAAAAATCAAGCTGATTTATGTGATAATACTTTGTATTTCATTATTGGGCGAAGTTTATTTTTGAGTCAGGAAGATATGGAAAGTCTAGAGCAGTTCGTGAGTTCAGGAAACACCGTTTTCTGGGTGTCAAACTTTCAATATGGCGCTAATATTGAAGATGCATTCATTCTAGATTTTGAGTGGGCTTATGATGAAAGCGGACCAAAAGTGGAAAAGGAATATCCAGTACGCTTTACACATCCTGATTTGGAAATGGAAGAAGATTTTCAGATTAAGTTGAGAAACGAAGGAGCATACTTCCGAAGTTTAGGGGAGGAAATAGAAACACTTTCAAACTTGGAGATTAAACAGGATTCTGCAACCATATTATCACCGCACTTTATTCGAGCAGCACATGGTGACGGTTTTCTGTATTTACATTCTCTGCCAGAATTATTCTCTAATTATCAATTGGAAAACGCTGGTAACAGAAGATACCTAGAAGCTGTTTTTGCTAGTATAAATCCTGATTTTATTTTAATGGATGACTATTATAAAATGAAAAGACCAACTTCGGTGGCAGAAAGCACGCCCTTAAAGGTCTTGTTGAAGGAGCCAGCTTTTCGTTGGATCAGAAATGTCAGTTTGTTAGGGATTGCTTTTCTCTTTTTTTCGCAAGTTCGCAGAAAACAAAGAGCCATCCCTATTGTCACTCCTAAGCAGAATGAGACGATTGATTTTGTGGAAACATTGGGAATGTTGTACTACAATGATAAAGGACACAAAGGTCTAGCTGCCAAGAAAATTAAACACTTCTTTGAATACTTAAGAAGAAATTACTACTTGCAAGAGATTGAAAGAAGTGATCGAGGAATAGAAATAGTTGCACGGAAAACCGGTTTAGATCGAACGAAGCTGAAGAAACTTTTTTCAGTAATAAAAAATATGGATTTGCGCAAAGAAGTATTTGATACCGATTTAGAAAGCGTGAATAGAATAATTGACGAATTATATAGAGACCTGGGAGCGAAAGGCTTCTCATAAATTGTAAATGATGGATGTAAATGAAGGAAACAATATCCCAGAAGGAGAGGGCTTAGAGAAGTCATTGCCTGTTGAGGGTGCTCGGGAAAACTTGCCAGAAATGGACGGATCAGTTTTTGGAAACCGTGTAGACCTAAGCGAATTAGTGAACACAGTACAAAAAGTCCGTGATGAACTTGGGAAGATAATTATTGGACAGCAGCAAATGATTGATCTCCTAATTATCTGTTTATTGACCGAGGGACATGCTTTGATTGAAGGAGTTCCAGGAGTAGCGAAGACTTTAACGGCAAAGCTACTAGCTCAAACGGTGCAAACCGATTTTTCGCGCATTCAGTTTACGCCAGATTTGATGCCGAGCGACGTGTTGGGAACTTCGGTTTTTAATTTTCAGAAGAGTGAGTTCGAATTTAAGAAGGGGCCCATTTTTAGCAATTTCATTTTGATTGATGAGATTAATCGAGCTCCCGCAAAAACGCAGTCCGCGCTTTTTGAAGTTATGGAAGAACGCCAAATTACCATTGATGGTTTATCATTTATTATGGATCAGCCATTTATGGTTTTGGCAACTCAAAACCCCGTGGAACAAGAGGGGACTTATCGTTTGCCAGAAGCGCAATTAGATCGTTTTCTAGTGAAAATAAATGTTGGTTATCCCAACGTGAAGGAAGAAACGCAACTCCTAGAGGCTTATCATGCCATGGGAAATCGCAATGATTTGGAGTCGGTTAAACCAGTCTTGACAGCGGAAGCATTGAAGAGATTTAAACAAATGATTCGTGAGGTTCGTATTGAAAAGGACTTGATTAAGTTTATTGCGGAGTCAGTGAAAATGACAAGGGAAAACAAAAGCCTCTATTTAGGAGCGAGTCCAAGGGCATCTATCGCTTTAATGGTTTGTAGTAAAGCTTTTGCAGCTATGCAGGGAAGAGACTTTGTGACACCAGATGATATAAAATTCGTAGCAAAACCTGTTTTCCGGCATCGAGTTATATTGAGCCCGGAGTTAGAAATGGAAGGTGTGCATGTCGATAAAGTGATCGATACATTATTGAGCCGCGTAGAAATTCCACGGTAATTCCGCGAGAGAATGATGAGCCTTTTTGGACATATACGTTTGGCGATCGTCTTGGGAATAGTGATCTTGTTTTTATTGCTTGCTTACTTTTTTCCAGTTCTGTTCTTACCAGCAAAAATTGCTTGTATTTTACTAGGCTTAGCAATCGTAGTAGATATACTTCTATTGTACTTACCTCGCGATGCCTTTTTTGCGAGACGCACTAGTACAGATCGACTGTCAAATGGAGACGATAATAATATTGACGTTTATTTAGAAAATAGAAATAAATTTGACTTAGATCTGGAGATACTTGACGAAGTACCTTTCCAGTTTCAAGCCAGAGATAAAAGTTTCAAAACTAAGATTGACAAAGGTAGCTCGAAGCAAATCAGATATACACTGAAGCCTACAGAGCGAGGTGAATATTCATTTGGCGCCTTAAATGTTTTAGCTAGATCACCGATCGGCTTATTTGTCAGGCGCTACCGTTTTTCGCAAGATAAAATGGTGCCCGTTTATCCGTCATTTATTCAAATGCGAAAGTATGAAATGATGGCTATTTCGAATCGTTTGAATGAGCTGGGTCTAAAAAAGATTCGCCGCATTGGTCACAGCATGGAGTTTGAGCAAATAAAAGAATACGTGGGCGGTGATGATTATCGTACAGTGAACTAGAAAGCTTCAGCGCGTTCCGGAAAATTAATGGTCAATCAATTTCAGGATGAAAAATCACAGCGAATTTATGCTGTAATCGATAAAGGAAGAACAATGCGCTTCGCCTTTGAGGGAATGACTCTTTTAGATTACTCAATAAATGCGGCTTTAGCTATCTCAAACATTGCTATTAAGAAAAGTGATCGTGCTGGTTTAGTAACTTTTAATTCTAAAATAAATGCAGTTCTAAAAGCGAATAAATTAGGTGGGCAAATCAAATTGATTCAGGAGTTGCTGTACAATGAATCCTCGAATTTTGAAGAAAGTGATTTCGGGAAACTGTACGGGCTTTTTCGAACACAGTTTTCGACCCGAAGTTTGGTTTTACTGTTTACCAATTTTACAAGCCTCTCAGGTTTAGAACGTAGATTGCCATATTTAAGGAAGATTTCACGTCAGCATGTTTTAGTAGTGATCTTTTTTGAAGATGCCGAATTGATCAACTACTTACAGCAAGAAGCCCAATCGCTAGAGGGAGTTTATCAAAAAATCGTAGGAGAACGATTCGTCTCCGAGAAACGACAAATTGTAAAGCAATTGGAGCAATACGGAATTCAAGCTGTATTGACAAAGCCAGAAAATTTGACGGTGGATACTATTAATAAGTATTTAGAGCTGAAATCAAGGGGAGTGATTTAGGAGCTATTGATTACTATAGTAAATAGAATGAGATACTTAAGAATGAATAATAAATAATGATAACTTTTGGCCTCTTGATCTATTTGTTTTTGCCAGTTCTTGAAAATGCAAAGCAAATGAGCGCGTCTGAATTGCCTTTGTACATTTGGGTGTATTTTGGAGTTAGGCAAGAGAAAAGGGGACGGGCTTCTTTGTACACTTAGGGACTTAAAGATTTCGGTAAGTGCGAGATTGAGGTGCTCAATTCAAAAAAAGGATTTAGAAGAGATAAATGAAATGCTGTACAACATTGTGCATTATGTTTTAGCACAAGATGTAAGTCTCCAAGATGGAGAAACTATTGGCCTAACGATGACGCAAAAACTAAAGATTAAACTTTCTAAGGGTGAGTACCTTGATGAGAAAACTTTGAAAATTGACTTTTAGCTTTAGAGCTAAGATCAGTACCTGTAGTAAAAAGCCCCTGCGAATATCAATTCACAGGGGCTTTTATTTTTAGTAATAAATGCTAATTAGTCAACGATCATCATTCGCTTCACAATTTTATCTTCATTGCTGATCAATTGAACGAGGTAAATGCCGGAAGGTACGGTGTTACCGTTTGCGTCTACTCGATTCCATTTTATTTCCATTTCTCCCCCAGCATCAAGCTCATCAATAACTTGTTTCCAAAGAATGTTTCCTTGAAGATCAGTAATTTGTAGAATGGTTTTTTCATTCTTGCTTCTAACAGGTGTTTTTATTTTGATACGAGCAAAGTCTCGAACAGGATTAGGTAAAATTTCTAAAGTGAGTAAGCTGCTTTGCCCATCAGAAAAGTCATCTAAGCCACTTGCTATATTTCCTGGATCGCCGCAATCGAAACAAGTTATGCCTCCCTGCGAAGGTTCCAAAGCAATAAATGCGGTTTCATAGCTTAGTACACGTTCTTGGGTACTGAGTTCTACTACTGCAGCAATTTCTTCTGCAGTGTTTTGGGGAGTCTGTTCTAAGTGCTCACCGTACCAAATTTCTCTAAGAAGACTGTCTGCGGAATAGCTAGTTTCATTAGCGACCAGTGTTAAAGTGTCTATATAGTCAAGAGAACTAGCGGCAATATAATCGATCTCCCAAATAGTTGGGGAACCAAAGTATTGACCTGTTTGAGAAATAACGCCATTTCGTGCTCTCCTTTGATTCCTGTATTTTATCTCATAATTATTAAAAGTAATGCCTTGATCAAAATGAAGGTCAAAATTGTGTTGATAATCTTCCCCTTCCAACTTTATCTTTGATATTCCCTTGTAGATTGCGTCCCATTCTGTTAATCCATGATCGATGCTGCTGCTGAAGGTACCACCTGTAGCAAGGCATATGTCGCGATAGAAAACTACGTTTGTGTAAAAAGGGATTTCTGTAGTATTATTAGTGCTTGTCCAAGAGTATCCTTTAGATTGAAAATTTACAATACTCACTTTAATTTCATGATTTGAAAGGAGCTCATAGAATTCAGGTTGTTCAGTAAAACTAAATCCTGGGCCTAGTTGATCCGTAGCAGCTATAATAAGTATTTCAGCATTTTGGTTTGGTTCTTCTTCTATAAAAGCAACTGCTTCCTGGATTTTTCTGTAAAGACGATTGTTTGTTTGAAAGGAAAAATTGCTGGTTAATAGGGTATTCGTAAAGTCACTCACTCCTTCCATCCAGTTCGGTGACAACATTTTTGCCCCTTCAAGTGATTGATAACTGAGATTGAATTTATCATCTTCATCATATAATTCATTGAAAGTTTCTACTAAAAATTCGAGGCCTACCGTGTGACTTATACTTGAAACGCTCGTTCGATTTTCATAAATCAAAACCACGTTCTTATTATCGCTTTCAATTGCAATGTCTGGTGTTTTGTAGGCCACTTGGTAAAATTTGTTTCCTTCGGTGTCGAGGGAATCACAACTTAAGAATATACCCGTAGTGTCCATAGGTGAATCGTAACTGATTCTATAATTATGACCCATATCTTCCTCAGTCAATTCTATAGATTTAGCGGGCCCGTAATCTGTAGAACTAGGAATTAGGGACAATCCTGCTTTTCCCTCAATTACTGCACTTCCATACTGTTCTGAATTAAGTGCAAAAACCCCGACCCTTTCTGGAAAAGCTTGTGAGTGATGAATAAACTCCAAGGGAATAGGACATTCGATCCGATTAGCTTTCCAAATAGTAGGAGACAAATAAGAGATTTTTATTTTCCTAGATGCTCCCACCAGCAATGGGAATATTCGAATTTGATAACCACCAATTTTTTTGTTTATCAAAAGAGATGGGTCCACATTTTGGGCAAAGACTAAATCGGCATAAATGTCACGTCCTTCCGAAATGTCAATTACATCGGCTTTAATTACGTCGCCATCTGGCATCCACAGCCATGAATCATTTACAATGGCACCTTCTGGAAGATTGAAATCGAAAACAATTTCTTTTTCTTGTCCTTCCCAATCTGACCAAGCAGAGTCGTCTGCTGACAAAGTAAGGAACATATCGACTTGCATATAATTGCCGACTGGGCGAATATAAAAATCAGCAACATCAATGATTCCTAGAGAACCACTGTTCCAAGTAAATCCTGTAGGATTTGTTATTCGAATAGCATTTTGTCCGAGACAATTTGCCCATAGTAAACTGGCGAAAAGGAAAATAGTAAAGTACTTAATCATAAAGAGATCTTTTTGATGCTTGCTCGAAGCGAATCATTGCAAGCAGAGTTAATCGAATAGATGTAAGCGAAATGATTGATAATAGATGCTAGCGAATATTTTTTGGTCATTTGCTTTACATTTTGGGAACGAACAAATAGTCAAAAGGGCTGCCTGCCCTCTTGTATTTAATCACCTTAGATCCGCACTTTGGAACCCATTGCTTAAAAGTTTTTTGGTAGAATCCGAAGATTAGCAGCAAGTTTTACTAATAAAAGTTACTCGTGTCTGTTAGCTCAATTCCTTGTTTTACAAGTATTTATTTATGATATTCTCTCCTAACTGTTAACTTTGAGTAAGTTTTGCAGTCATAAAGGAGCAACGACTAATAAATACATTCCATGAAAAAGTTCTTTTTCCTCTTTTCTATCTTATTGGTGCTTTCTTCTTGTGCCAAACCCTACTTTCAATCCTCGACTTTTAAGTCTACGACACGTGACCATCAAACCATAGCCATATTGCCTGTGAAGATGGTATTTACCGGCAGTCCTTGGATGAAAGGGAGCGAAAAGGAAATGGCGGAGCTAGAAGAGGCAGAAAGTGAAGCGTTCCAAATCTCTTTTATGAATCAACTATTAGAGCACAGTAGTAAAAAGGCGCTGAAGGTAAATCTCCAATCGGTGGCAACCACCAATAAAATACTAAGAGAAAGCATGACTTTACGCGAATCGTGGGATAAAGACCCTGCCGAATTGGCTGAGATTCTGGGAGTAGATGCTGTAGTGCGCAATCAAATCGAGAAAAAGCAATACTTCGACGACCTTACATCTTATGGAATTCAATTGGGAGTAAAAGCAATCAGTTTGATAACGAAAAGTCTGCTTCCATTGATTGGCGGTAAAGACTTACACAAATCAGGAGACATATACATTCGCTCGTCGCTTATGGATGGAGCCGATGGAGCAGTTTTATGGACCATTTCGCAAACCAAAGAAACAGATTATTCCAATGCTTCCAGTGAAGTCATAGATAATCTAAACCAACAAGTTGCTAAGTATTTCCCGTATCGTTAAGGCCATACTTATTACCTTGTGTTTTATTTTCAAAGCCTTCCATATGCCTAAGATGATGAAATTTGTTGCTGCTTTATGCTTGTTATTTGCAAGTTGCACATCTGCAGCACTTGTTGCGCAGAATGACAGCGATAGCACTAAACTGCGACATTTGGCGATAGCCATGACGGGCAGTTTTAGCTCCGAAGAGCAAGCTGCATATGACAGTAGTTATTACTCTATCAATTTGGAAATGCACGAAATTTGGAAAGGAGATACGGATACAATTTGGTTATACGTAGAGCAAGCATTGTCTTCTAAGTTGGAAAAACCTTACCGAACTAGGATTTACCGTTTAACAATGTTTGATGAGGAATATGAAAGTGCCGTTTTTCGATTGCCGGAAGAAGAGAAGTATTATGGGAATTGGGAAGATGAGGCGCTTTTTGCAACACTGCCAATAGATTCGCTTTTAGAAAGAGAAGGTTGCGCTGTTTATTTAAGCAAACGAAAAGCCGACAATTCTTATGTCGGATCAACAGTAGAGAAAGAATGTGAAAGCAACCTTCGAGGAGCAAGCTATGCTACTTCAGAAGTGGAAGTGTTTTTCGATCAAATCACTTCATGGGACAGAGGTTGGAATGAAGAGGATGAGTATGTTTGGGGAGCTGAACATGCGCCTTATGTTTTTAAGAAAAAACGGCAAATGCAAAAACGTCCACGTTACTCTATCAAGCGTAAAGATTGATCGGAGTCTGATCGGAGGTGTAGCAAAGTATTTAGCACGATTTTAGACATACTTTTTATGAGACGTTTTGAGTTCGAAGCGCATAGAACCAAACCTAATGATTAAAAGATGACGAAATCTTTTACAGTGGTATCAACTGCCCGCCTTTTGAAATTACTGTTAGCTATACTTGCCATTTTTCTTTGCATTTCCCTAAATCTGCAAGCGCAAAGCGTTCGCGGAATGATACAAAACAAGTACGGCGAAAGATTGCCAGGTGCTAATGTTGTTTGGGTGAATACTCAAAGTGGAACGGTAACCAATTTGGAGGGCAAATTTGAATTGGACTCTACAAACGTGCTGGATAAACGCTTACTCATCTCTTACGTGGGCTACCAAACAGAGACCGTTGATGTTACTGATCGAGCGTACTTTGCTCTGGTGCTAAAAGAAAGTGAAACTTTAGAGGAGGTACAAGTAGTCGACGAGCAAAAAGGCACATTTATTTCCAGTGCGAAAGCCATCAAAACAGAAGTCATTACACAGGTAGAATTGGGAAAATCTGCTTGTTGTGATTTAGCGGGTTGTTTCAATACGCAAGCCACCGTTAAACCAGCGACTACCAATGTGATAACGAATGCCAAAGAACTTCAAATCTTGGGCTTATCAGGGGTATACAATCAAGTCTTGATTGAGGGAATGCCACTTATTCAGGGCAATTCATACACCTACGGAGTCAGCAGTGTGCCGGGAACTTTGGTGGATAATATTTATGTTGCCAAAGGCTCTAATTCCGTGTTGCAAGGGTATGAATCTATTTCTGGGCAAATAAATGTAGAGTTAAAAGAACCTTCTTCTGAGAAGCTTTTTCTGAACTTGTACGGAAATAGTTTTTTGGAAAAACAATTAAATGTAAATTATACCAGCAAAATAGGAAATTGGGGAAATTTGCTGGCTTTTCATACGGCTCAACCCGGCGGAAAGTTCGACAGAGATGAAGATGACTTTCTTGATTTGCCTTTATTAACGCGTTATGTTTTATATAATAAATGGAATTACAGAAATAGTAATGACCTAGGCGTATCTGCATCAATTACTGGAAGAATTTGGCAAGAAAAGCGGATCGGAGGTCAAGAGGATTTTGATCTTTCTAAAGATGAAGGCAGTACAAATGTTTATGGACAAACGATCAAAATTATTCAACCTGAAGGCACCTTTAAGCTAGCGTACAGATTTGATGGAAACAGCCGTTTAGCCTTTTCCACCTCCTCGTTTTATCACGATCAATCCTCGTTCTTTGGCAGCAGCTCTTTTCAAGCAAAGCAGTGGAACGCCTATGCAAACATTCAATACGAACTTCGATGGAACAATCAACATGAAATTCGAACAGGATTAAGCTATCGCCATGTCGATCTTAGGGAAGAAATTGCATTTCCTGATGAAGAGGCATTTCGTAATTATGAAGGAATTTATTTGAAAAGAGAAAATATACCCGGCGCATTTATCGAAAATAATTTCAGTTTTAAAGACGATCAAATAAATGTACTTGTTGGAATTCGCGTAGATCATCACAACGATTTTGGAGCTAAATGGACTCCGCGTTTATTAGCAAAATACAACTTTACAGAATTTACCAGTTTGCGAGCTAGTATTGGAAAAGGCTGGAGAACCATTAATTTGTTTTCGGAGAATACCAATATTTTAGCCAGTGCAAGAGATTTAATTCTAAGCGATGAACTTCAAGCTGAAGAGGCATGGAATACGGGAGCAAGTCTGACACATAAATATTTTGCGAATGATTTTGAATTGCAATTAGCCGTCGATTTTTACCGAACCGATTTTAGTAATCAAATCTTTCCTGATTACACCATCGATCCCACTAAGGTGCTGGTAGAAAATTTTACAGGAAAAGGTATAAGTAATGGTTTTCAAGCAGAGGCAGATATGCTTTTCTACGAAAAAGTTTCTTGGAAAATCGCTTACAATTATTTAGACGTTTATAGGATGATTGAAAACGAAAAAATGAGATTGCCTTTTAATTCTACACATAGAGTTACATCTAGTTTTGGTTTTA
>CALFBW010000316.1 GCA_937951415.1 uncultured Chitinophagales bacterium
ACCAAAGGATTCCAATTTTCGCCCGAAACTTTTTTACAGTCAGAATTAGAAGCTTCTTTTATTTACGAAGACACACCCGATCAATTTACTGCTACACAAGATGTAAAGACAGACATGGAAGATGAGGCTCCAATGGATCGACTCGTTTGTGGTGATGTTGGATTTGGCAAAACAGAAATTGCCATTCGAGCAGCAGCGAAAGCCGTAGCCGATAATAAGCAAGTAGCGTTATTAGTGCCAACTACTATTTTGGCCATGCAACACTACAAAACCTTCAAGGAACGCTTCAAAGATTTCCCTTGCGAAATTGATTTCCTAAATCGTTTTAAAACGGGAAAAGCAAAAAAAGAAACCATTGAAAAATTAGCAAATGGAAAAATCGGTATCATTATCGGAACCCACGCGTTGGCTAGTAAAAAGATTGCATTCAAAGACCTTGGCCTGCTCATTGTAGACGAGGAGCAAAAGTTCGGAGTTGGGGCAAAAGAAAAAATTCGAGAATTAAAAGTCAATGTAGACACGCTCACCTTGACTGCAACACCGATTCCTCGAACGCTGCAATTTTCTTTAATGGGTGCGCGTGATTTGTCGATAATAAAAACACCTCCGCCCAACCGCCAACCAATCAGCACCGAATTGATTCAATTTAAAGCGGATCAAATTCGCGATGCTATTTATTACGAAATATCGAGAGGTGGTCAAGTATTCTTCGTACACAATCGCGTAAAAGACATGGCGGACATGGCAGCAATGGTGGAGAAACTTTGTCCCGATTTAGATATTGGTGTAGCACACGGCCAAATGAAAAATTCGGAACTGGAAGAAAAAATGATTGGTTTCGAAAGAGGCGTTTACGATGTGCTCCTTTCTACCAACATTGTCGAATCTGGACTCGATATACCAAATGCCAACACCATCATTATTAATAACGCGCACTGGTTTGGCTTGAGTGATTTACACCAATTACGAGGACGAGTAGGGCGTTCTAATAAAAAGGCTTTTTGCTATCTAATTTCTCCTCCTATTCACGGATTACCCGACGACTCACAACGACGCTTGAGAACCATTGAACAATTCTCTGAACTAGGAGGAGGTTTTGATATCGCCATGAAGGATCTAGACATTCGCGGTGCTGGAAATATGCTGGGAGGCGAACAAAGCGGATTTATTGCAGATATCGGATTTGACACTTATCAGAAAATCCTAGACGAAACCTTGCAAGAATTAAAGGAAACAGAATTCAAAGCATTATTTAAGGAACAACTTAATAAAGAAAATCGATTTGTTCGAGAATGTGTGGTCGAGTCGGATTTGGAAATGCACATCCCCGACAAATACGTCCAGAACATCGACGAGCGCATGAGTTTGTATACCGAATTAAACAAAATCGAAAACGAAGATCAACTGATTGCCTACAGAGATCGTTTGCGAGATCGCTTTGGCCCCTTGCCTATAGCAGTAAACGAGCTTATTTACGGAGTACGTATTAAATGGGTAGCTTCACTCTTAGGTTTTGAGCGCATTATAATTAAGAATCAGAAATTGCGCTGCGTATTTATTGAGAATCAAAAATCACCCTATTACGATTCTCCGATTTTTATGAAGGTTTTGAATTATGCACAAACGCATACCGGATTTTGTCGAGTAAAAGAAACCCCGCGAAACCTCATGATCATTTTCGATGGAGTAGAAACCATGAAGGAAAGTCGGGAATTATTGAACAACATAAAAGAAGCTCTTAAGAGCGACAGCTCAAGCTAGCTCATGCGTTACTTTCTAGAACTCGCCTACAAAGGCACGGATTATCACGGTTGGCAAATCCAACCAGAGGCTATTTCTGTTCAAGAAGTATTTAATCATTCTATTGCTACTCTTTTAAACGACCCTACCATAAAGACGACGGGCTGTGGTAGAACAGATGCAGGCTTTCATGCCAGTCAATTCTATTTACACTTTGATACAGAAGCAAGTATTCCTGATAACTTTGTTTATCGACTCAACAAGTTTCTTCCCAAAGCAATTTTCGTTTATCAATTAATAAAAGTGAACGATCAAGCGCACAGTCGATACGATGCACATTATCGATCGTACGACTATTTTTTGCATCGAAGAAAGAATCCCTTTATCGATAGCACGAGTTCTTTTCACCCACCTTACCAATTAAATTTCGATAAAATCGCGAAGGCTTTTTATGCCCTTAAAAACTATCAAGATTTCAGTCCGTTCGAAAAAGTGAACAACGATTCAAAGACCAGTATTTGTCTCATTCAACATTTAGAGTTTCGACTAAGCGAGGATCACGAACGCATTTGCTTTCACATTGCAGCCAATCGTTTCCTGCGTGGAATGGTTAGAAGAATTGTTGGTTGTATGCTAGACATTGGCAGAGAAAAAATAAGCCTAGAGGAATTTCATTCGGTCCTAGAAAGCCAAGGAAATTTCAAGCTCAACACTTCCGCTCCTCCTCAAGGACTGTATTTGCGTGAGGTTCGTTATCCGTATTTAGATGATATTGATCGCTCCAATGAAGTGGCTGGAGATTTTCAGATTGTTGGAGAATAGCTAACTTTTATTTATTAAAAAAGCCAGCAACTCGATCTTTCGCAAACTCTTTTCAAACCTACATTTTACACGATACGAAAAATGTCACTCTTTCAGGTTTTCCAAGGTTGAAATTCTCCCTTCAGTTTCAAAATCGAATTTAGGCTTGATGCAAACTCAATGATATTAAATGCCTTTATTCGCTGATCCAGATACCAACTTCACTTTTCAAGAGAATCCCGATTTCATTTAGCTTAAGTTCGAAAATCCTGAAGGGATGAAATTATTATAGAACGATGATTACAGCTATAATAAACCACAAAGAAGTGACATTATTAGCTAGTAATTCAAAGGTAAAACAAAAGGAACGAAGCTCGCTGTACTAAAAGAAGCGAAAAATTCACAATGCGTTTCGGAAGAAACGAAATCGAATTAATACAATCCCTACGTCTTCTGCTTGCGCTTTTTCGCTGCTGGGAAAAGGACATTATTTAGAATCAAACGATAACCTGGAGAATTTGGGTGTAAACTCAAATCCGTTTCGGGCTCTCCCACTAAGTGACGATAATCTTCAGGATCGTGGCCTCCGTAAAAAGTAAAGAAACCGTAACCTAGAGGACTGTGAATGTACTTTGCATCTTTCGTTGCTTTTGACTCTCCCAGAACCAATATATTTGACTTGATCAGGTCTTTGCGGTAAGAAGTAGTTTGCCCCATGAACCCTTTTATTACTTGCATATGGTTTTGAGTCAACATAGTAGGAACTGGATCCCATTTCGCTGAAAAATCAAAGAGCGTAAAAAAATCAATGTTCTCTGGAACCTTCACACGAATATCCGTCGCATCGATGGTGGAGAACTCGTACTCCATCGGATTCATTTTCAACTTAAAATTCTCGAATGCGAAAGTCTTCGAATAATCGAGTTTACTATCCGCTGCTCCGTCAGGGCCATCGCCATCAAACATTCGATCACAAATATCTACGCCTTCCGCAGCCAGTGCGATGTCGTAAGTATCCGTTGCTGAACACATGGCAAACATAAATCCACCGCCCATCACATAATCACGAATCTTTTGAACGACTGCCAATTTCAAGTTCGAAACTTTCCCGTAACCTAATCGCTTGGCTTTCTCTTCCTCATAACCCACTTGCTCTTG
>CALFBW010000317.1 GCA_937951415.1 uncultured Chitinophagales bacterium
ATTCGATGTTTATCTGAGAACCCTTTTTCCATTTGAAGGGCAACATTGTACTCTTCGGCTCCCGTATTTCTTAAGAAGTAATCCGCAGTTTTATTATCACCGCTTTTTTTAAGCGTACCGTTCAGTTTCCAAGCAAACTTAGAAGAAAATTTCTGCAACTGAATATTGGTGGCTTGTCCCCTTCCGTTGGTATCAAAATAATAGGCAGCCCTACCATGCAAATGCGGATCTGGCAATATTGAACTCGGCTCCAATAAAATCACGCTGCCCAAATTGCCTCCGAGGTATGCGAGCGCTCCAGCGCCTTTAATTACACTGATGTTATTGGCAACCAAAGGATCTATTTCTGGAGCATGATCAGCTCCCCATTGTTGCCCAGACTGTGCAATACCGTTATTTAATATTAAAAGACGATTTCCTGTTAAACCCTGCACAATAGGCTTGGCAATGGAACTGCCATTTTTTATAGAGGAAACACCCGGAATAGATTCCAGAATATTGGCGAGAGATTCCCCTCCTTTATCTCGTATCTCCTGGGCTCGGAGGTACTCTAATTTTTGGGTATTGCTTGGGCCTCTTAGACCCTTGACTTCGACACTTTCCAAAACACCAATGGAGTGATCGAGCGATAATTCTACAGTAGTGTCATTTTGAAGAGACATGAAGATTGTCTCAGAAGAACAACCCACGTGGCTAATAATTAAATGATAATCCCCAGCACACAAATTGTCCAAAGAAAAATAGCCCGTCGAATCTGTGAGCGTACCTTGTTTCGATTCCGCCAATTGCAGATGCACCACATCTAGGGGACCATTCGTTCCCGAATCGAACACATAACCATTCAATATTAAATTGCAATCCTGCCCCCATAAATGGAGGGCAGGAAGCAATAAAATAAAGCAAAGTAAAAAGGATTTTCTAAAGGACATTAACATTAAAAACTACCTCAATATCAGTCTCTCCACCAGCGTTAGTGATGTCTCCACCAGAAACTCCTTCGCCGTCTTTCGCAGGCTCATGGCGCAAAGTAATTGTTAAAGTACCAGAACCAGCAGCTCCAGTTGTCAAAGTAGTTTCCAAACCAAGAGGATTCCCTCCGCTGTCTAAATCAGCATAGGCAACATTTAATCCCGAAACATTAGAATCAAAAAACATTTGGTGCGCCAATGCTTCTTCTTCGACTTCTGCCCCTATGTCAAGGGCAACACCATCTTCCAAACCGTCCATAGAAATTGATCCTGCGTAGCTGGTATTAGCTGCCAAATCTCCATGCATGTAAATGGGATCATCTCCATCGTCACCGTCAGGATCAGAAAAAGATAGAACAACTGCATCACCTCCACCAGCGGGTGTTAAGGTATAACGCAAGTCTGTGATCAACTCTCCTTCATTCTCAATATCTGGATCGTCTTTATCACAAGCAGTAAAGCATAAGACTGCAATTACACTCCATAATACTGGGCTAAATAAATTCTTCATGACTTAATATTTCTATTTACACGACAAAGATAATCGTTTATTGCAACTCAATTGCATTTAACGAAAAGTAAATAGCAAATCCGATCGAACTGGAGCCTTCTAATTCAAGAGAATCTCTACTTGAAGAGAATCACTTAGCATTACACCATCATCCGTTTCCATTTCATATTGAAACTGATAGAGACCGTTTGGTATAATTGCTTGACTAAGAAAAAGAGAATCGAAGGTAAACCTTTGCCAGTATACCTCATTCGATTGAAATTGAGCAACACCTGGTAAATCGAGTAGGTTCTCTCCTGCGAGAATCGTATCACCATTGAATAAGAAGGGCAAGTCGCATCTTAGAACGCGGGACTCCACCAAAATCTCATTATCATACTCACGATCACAAGTTGTTGCATAAGAAGGACTTATCATCCCGACCGGAGCTTCAGCTATAATTTCAGTTTCCAGATATACACTTAAATGAAAGGGTGCTCGAATCACTTCCGCATTCGGATCGTCAATCTCTTGTGCAAGGAACGTACCTGTTCCAATAACCCGCATGATCTCTTCGCAGCAACTGGACCACAATAGGCTTCCAGCCAAAAGACCGAAGTAGATCAGGAAAAAGGATTGTGTTTTTCTCATGTGCTTATTTTTTGATGCGCTCTGCTTTTTATTAAATGCAAAGAAAAGTAAACCATAGCCAAAAACATCCCTAAAGCAAGGGTCAATCCCCATGTTCGTGGATGCGCCATAGGATCTATAAATCGATCCACAACATCAATCAGCAATGCTTGCGGTTGGGAGACAATGTCCCAACTGTTCCATCTCAAGTATCGCCCAATGTAAACTCCGAAAGAGGCTACAAAAAGCAAAGTTAGGGAGCATAGTGTGACCAGCGTACTGTTCAAACGTTTACTCAACACACGTTCAATATCCCACAGACTGAAGAAACCATAGAGCAAACCGGTCCAAGCGAAGCTGAGGATGAGCACCAAATCATACCATTTAGGCATACTCGTGTTTAAGCGCAAGTGAAACAAGTCCGTCAATATATAAGGTGCATTGGGGAAAAACAGCAACCAACTTCCTAACATTAAGCTGATTACGAGAAAATTCCTGCGCAAACGAGGCATTATAGTGATCAAACTCGTCAGTGCCCACGGGACGAAAGCTAAGAACAGGTTCCAGTTCAGAAACAGATAGGTCTTCGTCTCCGTAAAATGCACTCGATATAGTGAAAGTGCAAAGCAAAACAGGGTCATCAATAACAAGAACAGAGCTTCTTTGAACTTGTAGTGACTGGCAATATTTAGGCGTCTTTCGTTCATGTAAGTACCAACGGCGAGTCTTCAAAATTCATTGCAATCAAACAAAAAAGTGTCTGTTCTTAACTTCTCTTAAAATACCTTATTTAGAATTAGTCTAAATAAAAATAAGGAGCTTATATTTGGCAAGAATTAGCGACGATCGAAAAATGAACAATGAATAAATTCAATTTACTTGTGCTCATCCTTCTAAGCATTGGTTTCGGAGCCTGCGACGAAGATGACACAAGTACTGATTACCAAGCACCTACCATATATAATTTTGAAAATGTTTCATACAGTGGTCAAACCCAACGTTTGGCTATGTTGAAAGAGATGAAAGATTATATGAAAACGGGTGTTGCAACTGATGTCACTTTGGATGCAGATCGATTGGCGGCGATGTTTTCCAATGCCGGCGAAGCAGCAGGCTGGACTGGCACCTTTGAAGACAGTAAGCAATTGCGAAGCAAAACGTTCGAAGCCTTCCAAAATGAATTTGATCAATTGTTGGAAAATCTAGCAGTGCACAGTCAAGAAAGTGAGGCCGTGAGCGACTTTGGAGCTGTTGGTATTGCCACGAATGCTAGTGGAAACCAGTATTTATTAAATGAGAAAGGGGTTGAGCTAGTTTAAGTGATCGAGAAGGGTCTTATGGGCGCCACCTTATACTATCAAGCAACTTCTGTCTACTTCGGAGCAGGTAAAATGGATGTTGATAATGAAATCGTAGAAGAAGGCGAAGGAACAGCTATGGAACATCACTGGGATGAGGCTTTCGGTTACTTAGGAGTGCCCATTGATTTTCCTAGTAATACTGACGGCGTTTTCTTTTGGGGAGACTACTTGAATGATCGCAATGAAGTCTTAGATTTGAATCAAGATTTGATGGATGCTTTCCTTCTAGGAAGAGCTGCCATTTCGAATAAAGACTTGGAAACGAGAGATGAGCAAATCGATATTGCGCGTGAAAAGTGGGAACTAGCGGTTGCAGGAACGGCCATCCATTACCTCAACTCGGCAGCGACAAATTTTGACGATTATGCTACAAGATGCCATGCCCTTTCTGAAGCAGCAGCATTTATTTTTTCCCTCACTTTTAATGAGGAAAAAGCGATAAACAATTCGACGATAAATGAGTTATTGTTTGAGTTAGCAAATTCCGGTACTATGCTTT
Source organism: uncultured Chitinophagales bacterium (assembly GCA_937951415.1). Lineage (GTDB taxonomy): Bacteria > Bacteroidota > Bacteroidia > Chitinophagales > UBA2359 > CALFBW01. The sequence continues at coordinate 3,949 of CALFBW010000317.1, forward strand.
TATGGGATTTTAGCAATACGACTAGTAGTGATATTATCTCTGTCAGGGATAATCTAGCAAATGCTTTGAACTTAAGCGATAAAGCTGAACAACTCTAATTACTTGCCTTACCCATCAAAAATGAATAAATACTTTCTACTTATTTGCTTTGTATTTTTCTTCTTTTCCTGCGGAGAAGGCAATTCAGAAAGTCCTTGCTCTATTGATTATGAGGGAGTACTTATCTACGAAAACCTGGCAGATAATGTAATTATTCCCGCTTATCAGGATTTGCAAATAGCGATGACTGATTTAAATGAAACCACTGAGAAATTCTTCGATGATCCAACGGTCGAACATTTAGAAGCAATGCGAACGGCTACATCAAACGCATATATTTTATGGCAGTATGCAGAACCCTATCAATTCGGTCCTGCAGAAAGTGTTTACCTGAAGGATGTCATGAATAATTTTCCAATAAATATAAACTTAGTGGAAATGAACATTGCCAATGATGTCCTTGCTTCATCGGGTCCAGGGCATTATGATCAAGGATTCCCAGCATTAGATGCTTTATTTTGGGGTGATTCCAATGAAGAGCAAATTATTGAAACGCTCACATTTAATGGTTCAGGAGCTGTAACATATGAAAGCTATATAAAGGATATAATTGACAGAATGTTTGAAGCTGTTAATACGGTAAGTGCTGAATGGCAAAGTACTTATCGAACGACTTTTATTAATAACGATGGGACTGCCGCTGGATCTTCCTTAAGTTTAATAGTTAATGCAATAAATCAGCATTTCGAATTTACCAAAAGAGATCGTTTAGGAATTCCCTCTGGTGCGCTTACCTTGGACATTCCCAACCCTGACAAGGTAGAAGGGCGAAATAGCGGACTTTCGACGGAATTATTAGCTGCTTCTATGGAGGCTTCAAAGCGTTTTTACAAAGGCATGAATGATGCAGGTATAGATGATTACTTAGCTGCTAGTGGTGCTTTAAAAAATGAAATTCTCCTTTCTACGAGTATCACAGAAAATTATGATCAAATGCTTTCGGAAATAAATGCGCTCAATGATCCTTTACAAGAAGTCATTGAATTTCAGCCCGAGAAAATTTTATCTATTTATGCTTTAACAGCAAATCAAGTAGTTCAAATGAAAACCGACATGCCTTCGGTTTTATGTGTTTCTATTACTTACATCGACAACCCAAGCGATTCCGACTAATTGTCAGATTCCATCGACCATATAAAATCAAAGAGCGCAGCATTTTTCTTTCAACCTACAAGTGTTGCGCCGCTGGTAAGCTTTCGAATTCTCTTCGGATTCCTAGCACTTATTTCTAGTATTCGATTTATTTCTGAAGGCTGGATTGAGAAACTTTTTATTGAGCCTACTTTCTTTTTTAAATATTGGGGATTCTCATGGATTACAGTCTGCTCTCCAGAGCAACTTTACGGAGCTTTTTATCTGATGATATTTTTCTCCCTTCTCATCATTATAGGATTATTTTATCGCCTAGCAATTGTAGGATTTTTTCTTTTATTTACTTATGTAGATTTAATAGATGCTACCAACTACCTAAATCATCATTACCTATTTTCCCTACTAGCCTTTTTACTGATTTTCCTTCCAGCAAATGCTCGTTTCTCTTTTGACAGTCTTTTATTCCCTAACCTGAAAAGAAGTACAATTCCGTCTTGGTGCATCAATATTTTATTGTTCCAAATTAGCCTTGTCTATCTTTTTGCAGGAATTGCCAAAATAAATACAGACTGGCTTGTGCATGCGATGCCATTAGCGGTTTGGCTACCAGAGCACAGCCATTTACCAATCATCGGAAAGCTGCTTTCGTTCAAAATGACTGCACATATTTTCAGCTGGGCAGGCATGCTTTATGACTGCTCGATTGTCTTTTTATTACTAAATAAGCATACGAGAAAATTCGCCTTTTTTGCTGTACTTGCCTTTCATGGAATGACCGCCATTCTATTTAACATAGGGATGTTTCCCTACATCATGACAGCATGTAGCTTACTCTTTTTTCCAGCAATCCATCATGAACGCTTGCAGTCGTTATTCTCTAGAAGTATAAAAGCAAGCCCAGTAAAGACAAATAGTGTGCTAGCTTCCAAATGGGTAGTGGCTCCTTTAGCCATTTTCATTTTGGTACAATTAGTAGTGCCAATGCGGCATCATTTATATGAAGGAGAAACAGCTTGGACAGAAGAAGGATACCGTTTTGCTTGGCGTGTAATGCTGATTGAAAAAAGTGGTCAAGCGACCTTTCATGTATTGAACCCTGAAACGCAACAAAAGGATGAAGTCACTAACCTCTGGTTCTTGACTGATTTTCAAGAGAAACAAATGGCTATTCAGCCTGACTTTATGCAACAATATGCCGACCATCTAGCGGCGCATTATGAAGTCGTTTATGGTTGGAAAGATGTAGAGA